>NZ_JBFUFQ010000435.1:0-2254 GCF_056403355.1 Rhizobacter sp. P2_H3
AGGGCACGCCGGCGAGCACGAGCGCCACCGCCACCATCCACGCGACGATGCCGCGGCGCAGCCGGCGGCAGGACATCACGTCGGGGTTCGATTCAGCGTGCACGTGCATCCATGTGGTGGGGCCCGACGTAAGGATGTCGTCATGGTGCGCGGCGACTTGAGGAGTCCCCACGCCGGCGCACCAGAGTCCGGCAGTGTGTGAGGAGTTGTGGCAGAAACACCGCTCCGCGCACCCATTGCGTGAAATACTGTGGGCGCCTTGATGATCTCCCGATGCGCCCGGGTGAGCAGTTGTAGCGCGGCCACTACACTCCGATCGGGTTTACCGATGGGTTCGCTCAGAGACAGGATCACGATGCAGTTGAAGACCAAGAGCTTGCTCTCCACCGCCGCTGCCGCACTGCTGTGCACCGGCCCCACCCTCGCGCAGAGCAACGACGCCCTGAAGGCGGCCGCCCAGAAGGCCGTCTCATCCAACCCTGAAGTCACCGGCCGGTTCAATGCCTACCGCGCGTCGTCCGATGCGATCGACGCCTCGCGCGGCGGCTTCTATCCCCGGCTCGACCTGAGCGCCAACGTCGGCCGTGACCGCGACAGCATCGATTCGCGCACGCCCGAGAGCCAGTCGACCAGCCGCAGCGGTGCGGCGCTGACGCTGACGCAGCTGCTGTGGGATGGCCTGGGCACCAGCAAGGACGTGAGCCGTCTCGGCCACGAGCGGCTGGCCCGCTACTTCGAGGTGGTCGACGTCACCGAGCAGACCGCACTCGAAGCCGCGCGCGCCTACTACGACGTGCTGCGCTACCGCCGCCTGGTGGCGCTGGCCGAAGACAATTTCGTGCAGCACCGCAGCGCGTTCAACCAGATCAACTCGCGCGTGCGTGCCGGAGTCGGCCGGGGCGTCGACCTCGAGCAGGCCGGCGCGCGGCTGGCGCTGGCCGAATCCAACCTGTCGACCGAGGTGTCGAACCTGCATGATGTGTCGGCGCGCTACCAGCGCGTGGTCGGCGAGGCGCCGCCGGCGGTGATGCCGCTGCCCGTGCCGCTGCGCCAGGCGATCCCGGCCAGCGCGAACGAGGCGGCGGCCGAGGCGATCCGGCGCAGCCCGACGATCAGCGCGAGCGTCGAATCGCTGCGCTCGGCGCGCTCGCTGGTCTCGGTGCGCGAGAGCGCCTACCAGCCGAAGGTCGAGGCCCGCGTGCGCGCCGGTGCCGGCCGTAACTTCGACGGTGTGCAGGACCAGCGCCGCGACAGCACTGCCGAGATCGTGCTGAACTGGAATCTGTTCAACGGTGGCTCCGACCAGGCCCGCGTGCGCCAGCAGACCAGGTTGCTGACGCAGGCCGAGGACCAGCGCGACAAGGTCTGCCGCGATGTGCGCCAGACGGTGGAGATCGCCTACAACGACACCCGCAAGCTGGTCGACCAGCTGGGTTATCTCGACCGCAACACGATCGCGATCGAGAAGGCACGCGACGCCTACCGCCAGCAGTTCGACATCGGCCAGCGCAGCCTGCTCGACCTGTTGAACGCCGAGAACGAGCTGTACACCGCGCGGCGTTCGTATGCGAATGCCGAGTACGACCTGGGCGTGGCTTACGTGCGCACGCAGGCGTCGATGAACCAGCTGAGCGCCCAGCTCGGGCTGGCGCGCGACCAGGGTGCGCCCGAGGCGCCGGACGACGCGAGCGGGTGGTCGGCCGATGGCGATGCGCCGGGGCGCTGCCCGGCCGATGCCGTGACCTCGCCGCCGATCGATTTCGAGGCCTTGTCGAAGCGTGCTGCCGCCGGTACCGGCCCGGCCACGCCGATCGCGGGGGGCGTCTCGACGCTGCCGGCCGTGGTGGCACCAGCCAGCTCGCCGCTGCCGCGCCTGAATGCGTGGACGGCGGCCTGGGAGGCCAAGGATCTGCCGCGCTATCTGAGCTTCTATGCACCGGGCTTCAAGCCGGCGCAGGGTTCGGTCGACGCCTGGAAGGCACGCCGGCAGGCGATGCTGGCGAAGACCGGTCCACTCACCGTGAAGCTGGAGAACGTCGACGTGCAGGCCACCGGGCCTGGCGTTGCGCAGACCCGCTTCAAGCAGACGTACACCTCGTCGGGCTACTCCGACGTCGTGAACAAATCGGTGACCTGGCAGTTGATTGACGGCCAGTGGTTCATCACAAAAGAGAGCAACCTCTGACTCGGTCTTTCGCTCGTCGCGGCGGGTGAGGGAATGGGCTGGGGGCTCATGCTGGTGCGGTCGGCGCCC
>NZ_JBFUFQ010000436.1:0-2233 GCF_056403355.1 Rhizobacter sp. P2_H3
GCGACGCCGCGCTGTGCGAGCAGGCCGTCGCGGCGCTGCACAGCGATAGCCTGCGTGTCTACACCTCCAGCGACGTGCTGGGCGTCGAGGTGGGCGGCGCGCTGAAGAACGTGATGGCGATCGCCACCGGCATCGCCGACGGCATGGGCCTCGGCTTCAACGCCCGGGCGGCGCTGATCACGCGCGGGCTGGCCGAGATGACGCGGCTGGGGGGCGCGCTCGGCGCCCGGCCCGACACCTTCATGGGCCTGTCCGGTCTCGGCGACCTGGTGCTGACCGCCACCGGCGACCTGTCGCGCAACCGCAAGGTCGGCCTGCTGCTGGCCGACGGCGTGCCGCTGCCGAAGATCCTCGCCGACCTCGGCCATGTGGCCGAAGGGGTCGCGTGCGCCGCGACCGCGCTGCGGCGCGCGCGTTCGTGCTCGATCGACATGCCGATCACCGAGGCGGTGGTCAGCGTGCTCGAAGGGCGCCGCACGCCGGATCAGTCGATCCAGCTCCTGATGATGCGCGACGCGCGCCCCGAAAGCTTCAACGGATGAACCTGAACCGTCGTGATGTGCTGGCCGCCGCTGCGGCCGCGGCGCTGTCGAGCGCCCTGCCGGCGCGTGCGCAGGCCTGGCCTGCCCGCCCGATCCGCCTCGTCGTGCCGTTCCCGCCCGGCAGCTCGCCGGACATCATCGCGCGGCTGCTGGCCGAGCCGCTCGCGCATGCGCTCGGCCAGGCGATCGTCGTCGACAACAAGCCCGGCGCCGGCGGCAACCTGGGCACCGGCGCGGTGGCGAAGGCGGAGCCCGACGGCTACACCTTCCTGTTCACGATCCAGGGGCCGCTGGTGACCGCGCCGCTGCTGTCGAAATCGCTCGGCTACGACCCGCTGAAGGACCTGCTGCCGGTGACGCTGGTCGCGACCTCGCCGAACGTGCTGGTGGTCGACCCGAAGCTCGGCGTCGACACGCTGGCCGATTTCGTGCGCGTCGCGAAGCAGCGCAAGGGCCAGCTGAACTACGGCAGCGTCGGCAACGGCAGCGCCGCGCACCTGGCGATGGAATCGTTCAAGGCGCGCGCCGGCCTCGACATCGTGCACGTGCCCTACCAGGGCTTCCCGCAGGTGGTCAATGCCATCCTGGCCGGCCAGGTGCAGGCCGGCTTCATGGTGCCCGGCATCGCGATCGGGCAGGTGAAGGCCGGCAAGCTGAAGGCGCTGGGCGTCACGACGCTCGGCCGCTTCGGTGCGCTGCCCGACCTGCCGACCTTCGTCGAGCAGGGCTACGCCGGCTTCGAGGCGATCTCGTGGCAGGCGGTGCTGGCGCCGGCCCGCACGCCGCAGCCGGTGATCGATCGGGTGTCGGCCGAGCTGGTGCGCATCATCAAGTCCGACGAGGTGCGCGGCCGGATCCTCGGCCAGTACTTCAGCGCTGCCGGCACCGCGCCCGAGGCGCTGGCGAGCCTGATGAAGTCGGAGCGCGAGCGCTGGGGCAAGGTCATCAAGGCCGCCGGCGTTCAAGCGGAGTAGTCACGCCCCGCCGGCGTAGCCGTTCTGGCGCCACGCCTCGAACACCGCGACCGCGACCGCATTGCTGAGGTTCAGGCTGCGCTGCCCCTCGCGCAGCGGCAGGCGCACGCGCTGCTCCGTGGGAAACGTCTCGCGCAGATCGGCCGGCAGGCCGGCGGTCTCGGAGCCGAACACCAGCCAGTCGCCAGCCTGCCAGGCGACCTCGGCGAACGGCCGGCTGCCGCGCGTCGTGAACGCGAACAGGCGCGCCGGATCCGGCTGTGCAGCGGCGAGGAATTCCAGCCACGAGGCGTGCCGCTTCACCGGCGCGAACTCGTGGTAGTCGAGCCCGGCGCGCCGCAGCAGCCGGTCTTCCATCGAGAACCCGAGCGGCTCGATCAAGTGCAGTGCGCAGCCGGTGTTGGCCGCGAGCCGGATCACGTTGCCGGTGTTCGGCGGGATCTCGGGGTGGACGAGGACGATGTTGAACATGGGCGCGATTGTCGCGGGCCTCAGGCACTCGCCGTGGGCCGCGGCGTGCGCGCGACGACCCAAGTCTCGACGCGCGCCGCGCCGGCCTGCTTCAGCACGCGGGCCAGTTCGGCCAGTGTCGCGCCGCTGGTCATCACGTCGTCGACCAGGGCGACGTGCCGGCCCGCCAGCTCGCCGCGCCGCAGCGGCTCGACGGCGAAGGCGCCGCGCACATTGGCCGCGCGCCGCTCGGGCGGCAGGTCGAGC
>NZ_JBFUFQ010000437.1:0-2231 GCF_056403355.1 Rhizobacter sp. P2_H3
ACCTCATCCTGGCCATGGACTGGGACAACCTCGCCGAGCTGGAGGAGCGCTGCCCGCCGCAGCACCGCACCAAGCTGGGGCGGCTGACGCAGCATGGCGTGCGCTTCTCGAGCCCGGTCGTGCCCGACCCCTACCAGGGCGGGCCGGAGGGGTTCGACCACGTGCTCGACCTGGTCGAGGACGCCTGCGACGGGCTGGTCCGGCACCTGTCATTGCCGCGCCCCGAATAGCCCCATGCGCGCTACGGAACTTTCAGGTCCATTGCCGACCAAAAAACTAGGTTTCATCTATACTTGAGTAATCCTCTCGGGATCAACCGAGGGTTACCCCGGGGAAGGCAAGCGGGGACTCGACAAGCGTGAAATCGCCCTCATCTGCTTCGTTGACATTGTTGGCCGCCCAATCGGCTTAGGAGAATTTCATGCGTCTGACCACCAAAGGCCGTTTTGCAGTGACCGCGATGATCGACCTGGCTCTGCGTGAGCATTCGGGCCCCGTCGCGCTGGCCGCGATCAGCGCCCGCCAGCAGATCTCGCTGTCCTACCTCGAGCAGCTGTTCGGCAAGCTGCGCCGCCATGGGCTCGTCGAGAGCACCCGCGGCCCCGGCGGTGGTTATTCGCTGGGTCGCAAGTCCGAGGAAGTCACCGTCGCCGACATCATCGTGGCGGTCGACGAACCGATCGATGCCACCGGTTGCGCCGGCAAGGAAAACTGCATGGGCGAGGACACCGGCCGTTGCATGACGCACGACCTGTGGGCCAGCCTGAACTCCAAGATGATCGAGTACCTCGATTCGATCTCGCTGCGCAAGCTGGTCGACGAGCAACTGGCCAAGGGCATCTCGATCGAGGAACAACCGGTCAAGCGCGCGATCTCGACGCAGCCGGTCGTCAAGCCGATCAAGATCACCGCCCCGAATTCGGTCTTCGCCCTCGGCGGCGCCGCGTTCTCGAAGTAAGGCCTCTCCACCAACCCTTCGCTGCCTCTTTGCCGTAGCTGACTCCCATGGACATGACCCCCCACTTCCCGATCTACATGGACTACGGCGCGACGACGCCGGTGGACCAGCGCGTGGTCGACGCGATGATCCCGTGGTTGCGCGAGCATTTCGGCAACCCGGCGTCACGCAGCCATGCGTGGGGGTGGGAGGCGGAAGCGGCGGTCGAGAAGGCGCGCGAGCAGGTCGCGGCGCTGGTGGGCGCCGATCCGCGCGAGATCGTCTGGACCTCGGGTGCGACCGAATCCATCAACCTGGCGCTGAAGGGTGCCGCGCAGTTCTACAAGACGCGCGGCAAGCACCTGATCACGCTGAAGACCGAGCACAAGGCCGTGCTCGACACGATGCGCGAGCTGGAGCGCCAGGGCTTCGAGGTGACCTACCTCGACGTGCAGGAAGACGGCCTGCTCGACCTCGACAAGCTGAAGGCGGCGATGCGCCCCGACACCATCCTGGTCTCGGTGCTGTTCGTCAACAACGAGATCGGCGTGATCCAGGACATCCCGGCGATCGGCGCGATGTGCCGCGAGCGCGGCATCATCTTCCACGTCGATGCGGCGCAGGCCACCGGCAAGGTGGAGATCGACCTGGCCGCGCTGCCGGTCGACCTGATGAGCCTGGCCTCGCACAAGACCTACGGCCCGAAGGGCATCGGCGCGCTGTACGTGCGCCGCAAGCCGCGTGTGCGCATCGAGGCGCAGATGCACGGTGGCGGCCACGAGCGCGGCATGCGCTCGGGCACGCTCGCGACGCACCAGATCGTCGGCATGGGCGAGGCTTACCGCATCGCGCGCGCCGAGATGGGTGCCGACAACGAGCGCATCCGCATGCTGCAGCAGCGGCTGATCAACGGCCTGAAGGACATCGAGCAGACCTTCCTGAACGGCCACGCCGAGCGGCGCGTGCCGCACAACGTGAACATGTCGTTCAACTTCGTCGAAGGCGAATCGTTGATCATGGGCATCAAGGGCATCGCGGTGTCGTCGGGCTCGGCCTGCACCTCCGCGAGCCTGGAGCCGAGCTATGTGCTGCGCGCGCTCGGCCGAAGCGACGAACTCGCGCACTCCAGCCTGCGCATGACGATCGGCCGCTTCACGACGACCGAGGAAATCGACTACGTGGTCACGACGCTGAAGGATCGCGTCGCGAAGCTGCGCGAACTCTCGCCGCTGTGGGAGATGTTCAAGGACGGCATCGACATCAGCACGATTCAGTGGGCTGCCCACTGAAGTTG
>NZ_JBFUFQ010000438.1:0-2229 GCF_056403355.1 Rhizobacter sp. P2_H3
GCATGGTGGTCGATTCGAGCGCCGGGCGGCTGGTGATGCGCAGCGTGCAGTGGCGCGGCGAGCCGATGGTGGTCGTGCTGCTGGCCGACACCAGCGCGCTGCTCGGCATGGTGCTCAACGCGCTGAACGGCGTCGAACGCAGCATGGGGACTGCATGAACCCGCGCGTCGTGGCCGATGAGCTCGATGCGATGGCCGCGCAGCCCGGCATCGTCGGATGCGCACTGGTCGACCCGGCCACCGGGCTGATCTGGCAGGCCAGCGGCCGCGTTGCCGATGCCGAGCGCACCTGGGAGGCCGCCGTCGACTACTGGCGGCTGCACGACCGGCAGCGCAGCCACTTCGCGTCGCTCGGCGAGCTGGCGGCGGCGGTGATGTACCACCGGGGCGGCGTGCTGGCGATGTTCCCGTGCTGCACCGATCCCGACCTGCTGCTGGTCTCGGTCGGCGAGCACCGCGGCGTCGACTGGACCGATTGGCAGCGCAAGACGCGGGCCCTCGGCCGGCGCCTGCAGGCGAGCTGAGGCAGCCGGCGGCCCGATCGCCGCGCTCCGCTTTCCTCTTTCTCCACTTTTTCTTCAGATTCCCACGCAATCATCTCGCTCAGCCTCTTCAACGACATCCCAAGGAACTGCCATGGCCACCATTCGCCAATCCCTCGACGACCTGCTCACCATGGACGGCGCGCTGTGCGCGGCCGTCGTCGATTCCGCCAGCGGCATGATGCTCGGCTCGGCCGGCGCGGGCCTCGACCTCGAGGTGGCGGCTGCCGGCAACACCGAGGTCGTGCGCGCCAAGGCCAAGACGATGCGCCAGCTCGGCCTGAACGACGTGATCGACGACATCCTGATCACGCTGGGCAAGCAGTACCACATCATCCGCCCGGTCTCGCGCAAGGAAGGCACGTTCATCTACTTCGTGCTGGACAAGGCGAAGTCCAACCTGGCGCTGGCCCGCCGCAAGGCCACCGACGTCGAGCGCGAGCTGACGAGCTGATCTGCATCAAGCCGGGGTTCCCGGTGAGCGGGTTCCGGCTTGAAAATGGGGGCGAATGCCTCAAATCCCCTGCAATCGGAGGATTCGTCCCATGCGACTCGACAAGCTCACCACCAAGTTCCAGGAAGCGCTCGGCGAGGCCCAGAGCCTCGCGCTGAACCGCGACAACCCCTACATCGAGCCAGTGCACCTGCTGGCCGCGATGCTGGCCCAGACCGATGGCCCGAAGGCCTTGCTCGAACGCGCCGGCGTCAATTCGTCCAAGCTGCAGTCGGTGCTCGACGCCGAGTTGCGCAAGCTGCCGCAGGTGCAGGGCGGCGAGCAGGTGCAGGCGAGCCGCGAGCTCGGCGCGCTGCTGCAGGCCTCCGAGAAAGAGGCCACCAAGCGCGGTGACCAGTTCATCGCGAGCGAGATGTTCCTGCTGGCCGCGACCGATGCCAAGTCGGCGATCGGCCCGCTCGTCAAGGAGCACGGCCTGACCCGCAAGGCGCTCGAGGCCGCGATCGACGCGGTGCGCGGTGGCCAGAAGGTCGACAACGCCGATGCCGAAGGCCAGCGCGAAGCCCTCAAGAAATACACCATCGACCTGACCGAGCGCGCCCGCCGCGGCAAGCTCGACCCGGTGATCGGCCGCGACGACGAGATCCGCCGCGCGATCCAGGTGCTGCAGCGGCGCACGAAGAACAATCCGGTGCTGATCGGCGAGCCGGGCGTCGGCAAGACGGCGATCGTCGAGGGCCTGGCGCAGCGCATCGTCGCCGGCGAGGTGCCCGATTCGCTGAAGAGCAAGCGGGTGCTGGTGCTCGACATGGCCTTGCTGCTGGCCGGCGCGAAGTTCCGCGGCGAGTTCGAGGAGCGGCTGAAGTCGGTGCTGAAGGAAGTGGCGCAGGACGAAGGCCAGACCATCGTCTTCATCGACGAGATCCACACGATGGTGGGCGCCGGCAAGGCCGAGGGCGCGATCGACGCCGGCAACATGCTGAAGCCCGCGCTCGCGCGCGGCGAGTTGCACTGCATCGGCGCGACCACACTCGACGAATACCGCAAGTACCTCGAGAAGGATGCCGCGCTGGAGCGCCGCTTCCAGAAGATCCTGGTCGGCGAGCCGACGGTCGAGGCGACCATCGCGATCCTGCGCGGGCTGCAGGAGAAGTACGAGGTGCACCATGGCGTCGAGATCACCGACCCGGCGATCGTCGCCGCGGCCGAGCTGAGCCACCGCTACATCACCGAC
>NZ_JBFUFQ010000439.1:0-2133 GCF_056403355.1 Rhizobacter sp. P2_H3
GAGCAGGTGAGCCCGCGGCTCGAGTTGCCCGAGCCGGCGGCCGCCGGCTACGCGGCGCTGCTCGCCGGGGCGTGGCAGGCCGCTGCGATCGACCCGGGGCCGGCGACGCAGTTCGTGCTGCTGGTCGATCGCCATCCGCAGGTGCAGGCGCTGGTGCTGTTCTGGGGCTCGCCCGAGGACGGCTGGCGGGTGGTCGGCGCGGCGCCGGTGTCGACCGGGCTGCCGGGGCGCTACGAGCATTTCACGACGCCGCCCGGCGTGTTCGCGCATTCGCTGCAGAACCCGGATTTCCGCGCCGAGGGGACGCGCAACGAGCTCGGCATCCGCGGCTACGGCCGCAAGGGCGCGCGGGTGTTCGACTTCGGCTGGGTCGCGGCGCCCAAGGGCTGGGGCGACCACGCGATGAGCGTGATGCGCCTGCAGGTGCATGCGACCGACCCGGACCTGCTCGAGCGTCGCCTCGGCTCGGCGCAGTCGAAGGGCTGCATCCGCATCCCGGAACGCCTGGACGAGTTCCTCGACCGCTACGGCGTGCTCGATGCCGACTATGACGCTGCGCTCGCGCAGGGGCATTCKCTGTGGATGCTGCGCGCCGACCGGCTGCCGAGCCCGTGGGCCGGGCGCTGGCTGGTGGTGGTCGAGTCGACGGTGGATGCGCGGCCGGCCTGGTCGCCGGCGCCCGCCATGCGCTGATMCGGCGCCGCGCCGCGCGCTACGGCATCACGACCGCTGCCCCCAGTACGCGCCCGGCACGCAGGTCGGCCAGCGCGACGTTGGCGCGGTCCAGCGGGTAGGGTGTGGCGTGCACGTCGAGCGGATGGCGGCGCGCGAATGCGAAGAACTCGGCAGCGTCGGCGCGCGTGAGGTTCGCCACCGACATCAGCTGCCGCTCGTGCCACAGCAACTCGTACGGAAACGACGGGATGTCGCTCATGTGGATGCCGCCGCAGACCACGCGGCCGCCGGGGCGCACCGCGCGCAGCGCGAGCGGCACCAACTCGCCGGCCGGTGCGAACAGGATGGCGGCATCGAGCGCGTGCGGCGGCGCCTCGGTGCTCGCGCCGGCCCACACTGCGCCGAGGCGGCGCGCGAAGTCCTGCGCGGCGATGTCGCCCGGCCGCGTGAACGCGTGGACCTGGCGGTCCTGCTGCAGCGCGACCTGCGCGACCAGGTGGGCCGCGGCCCCGAAGCCGTACAGGCCGAGGTGGCGGGCATCGCCGGCCAGGCGCAGGCTGCGCCAGCCGATCAGCCCGGCGCACAGCAGCGGCGCCACCAGCAGCGGCGGCTGGTCCAGGTTCAGCTCGATGCAGAAATCGGCTTCGGCGACGGTGTGCGTCGCGAAGCCGCCGTCGCGGCCGTGGCCGGTGAAGACCGGCGCCTCGCACAGGTTCTCGCTGCCGCGCGCGCAGGCCGCGCAGTGCCCGCAGGTGTGGCCGAGCCACGGCACGCCGACGCGCATGCCGGTGCGCAGCCGCGTGACCCCGGGGCCGAGCCGCTCGACGATGCCGACGATCTCGTGCCCCGGCACCAGCGGCAGGCGCGGCAGCGGCAGTTCGCCGTCGACCACGTGCAGGTCGGTGCGGCACACCGCGCAGGCCTCGACGCGCAGCAGCACCTCTGCGGAGCCGGGCACCGGCAGCGGCCGCTCCTCCAGGTGCAGCGGCTCGCCCGGCTGCCGCAGCACCATCGCACGCATTGGTTCATCGGCCATCACGGCTCCTTCAATCGAGGGGGTGGGTCAGCAGCCACAGCAGCACGGCGGCGGCGACGATGCCGAGCACGAGCAGGATGGCGATGACGATCAGGCCGGTCATGGCAGTGCGGAATGCGGCAGCGCCGCCAGCCCCGCCCAGATCACGGCGACCGCGATCGCGAGCGAGGCGACGCCCGCCGCGGCGCCGGCCAGCAGCCACGCACCGTCGTGCCGCAGCACGCCCAGCATCATCACGCTGATCGCGAAGGCCGGCGCCATGTTGCCCAGCGGCACCGGCAGTGCGAGCACCGCGCCGAGCACGAAACACAGCAGCCCCGCGAGCCGCACCGGCAGCGCTGCCGACAGCGCCGGCCAGCGCGGGCGCAGCAGCGGCTCGACGCGCGCGAGCCACGGCAGCAGGCGACGGGTGAGGGCGGCGA
>NZ_JBFUFQ010000440.1:0-2125 GCF_056403355.1 Rhizobacter sp. P2_H3
CTACAGTGACCATGGGCGTCCGAATTACCTTCAGAAGCGACGAGTTTATGTGATTGGCGAGGAATATTACCAATGGCAAAGTTATTCCAATCTAGAAGGAAATCTTCCTGGGGGCGCGACTTACACCAAGTACGACATCCACCCATTGCTCGAAAGCGAACTGGACGATGGCGGTGATTTCGAGGAGCGTGGGGAGGAGAGAATAATAATTTCATCAAACGGAGATGTTTTCTATACTGCCAATAAATTTGTGGATATCACTCAGTTTTCTCTCACATAATGACTTTCCCAATTCAATCGGATCGCAACCGCGATGAATCGCACGTTCTAGCGGCGCGCAAGCGATGTCGATCTGGTGGGTCGCTGTGGGCAGCGGCAGACGTGTGTTCACTTGAGACTCCGACCTTCGTGCAACGCACCGCCGCAGCGGCGAGTGGCAGTTGGTTGCCAAGCCTTTAAATGAGAGGACAGGGGAGCAGGTGCACGAGGCCCTCTGCTGCGTTCAACAGGCAATTGCGAGCAGCGATCAATGAAATTTGGAGGAGGATGTCGTCATGCCGAAGCTGCCACCGCGAGTCGGCGCCGTCGATGCAGATAATTTCTTGGGGGTCGTTCCTCACAAGGAGGTTGACTTCAACTTTATCGGCTACCTACTAGCCTGTCACCTYGTTATCGAGCATTACCTCGACGAATTCTTGTTGAGCCGCGCGCCGGATTTAGCATGGGATAAGCCCCGCCTGACCTTCGCTCAGAAGGCTGACCTCTTTCCGCATGCGATGTTTCCGAACGGTGACGAAGTGGTTGCCGGCATTCGACACATCAACGCCCTGCGAAATAAACTCGCCCACAACCTGGAAACGAAAGCGGAAGAATTCGACTACCTCCCCTTTACGCGACTCTTGGAGAAGATTAGCTGGGAGATGGTTCCGACGACGCCGATGGAACTTCTGGAGGCCTTTGTCGACGCGCTGAGCGCCCTGTTCCTTGGGTGGCTTGCAAGTGATACCTATCACACCCGCTGGCGCCAAGAAAGGCAGGGAGCAGAAAAAAACGTTGAACCGAAGAAGCGCCATCCGACAAGCCCTCGTTGACGAACAGTCGTCAATAGGGACACGCTCCGCAGGCGCAGCGCACCGCCGCTTTGCGGCAACAAGCAGGCGCGCGACGATCGCGCGTGACAGGCCGCAACCTCTACGCAGGTGACTTTCCTTAAAAGTCGTACCAGTGCTCCGTGACCACTGTCACGTCGATCGTCTTCACCTCGCCCGTATTGACTTCCGTCACCGTGCACCGCTGGACCCCGCTGAGGGTGTTGGCCTTGCCCACGACCGACGGCGCAGCGGCATTGCGCCGGAACTGTGTCGTCGGCAAGTTGGGTGACATCGCGGTCGCGGCCGACCCCGACAATGTCGCCCAGGCATAGGTGAAGACCCCCGCCCCGCCCTGGACCGTCAGCGTCACAGGGCTGGTGGTCACTGGCACGGATGCACCCCGAGTCGCCGTGAAGCCCGAGCCCCACACGGTCGCCGTCGAGGCCGTCAACACGAACGAACCGCTGAAGACCTTCCGCGCGACGCCACCCGCATCGAACCGCCAGATCTCGCGCGCCTTGCGCGGCGTGCCACCTGGGTCGTAACGCCACACCTCGCGAGCCTTGCGCGCCACACCCCCCGCGTCATATCGCCACATCTCTGCCATGTGCGCGGCTCCCGTCAGTAGACGAACACGATGTCGCCCGGCGCGCCGCCCGACGGCTGGCGGCGGGCATCGTGCCAGCCGAGCTGCAAGAGCAAGCCAAGCGTCCAGTCGCCTCGGCGGCCTTGCTCGGACCGGTGATTCGAGCGTGGCTGAACTCCGGTGAACCGTCGCAGAGTGACCAGGACACTCTCGGTCCCATGATCAATGGTCTGGCGCCACTCAAGTTGATCGATCTCAACTATCAGTGGGCCGAGCGATGGGTGCGCCACATGAAGTTGGAGAGCAACCTGTCGCCGGGCAGCATACGAAAGCGCGTGCAAGCTGTTGCTCGCGCGATCGACTGGCACCTCCGCAAGTCGCCCGCCGCAATGGTCGGCAATCCACTGCGCCTGTTGCCTCGCGGGTACTCCAGCTACAACGCGAAGGA
>NZ_JBFUFQ010000441.1:0-2118 GCF_056403355.1 Rhizobacter sp. P2_H3
GATCTGCACCACTCATTCGCAAGCACTTCCCAGACGCTCACAGAACTTTTCAATATTTGATCACCCACCTTCGCATTCCATCTGTGGTGATCGGGCTCCAACATGGCGTCATCAAGGGCAGTAAAGAGAGTTCCGGCCCCGATGCCGAATCGCTGAGACAAGTTCGGCCATCCTTTTGCCTTCAGTTCAGAATAAATCAATCTCTCCGGTGCGACTGTTCCGGGCAAGACGAGGCAATTAGGATCTGCGTGGTCACCATCGAGAATGGCGACGGATTTGTATGGAAGCTTGCCGGCCTTCCCGAGTCCACCCAGCATCGCCACAACATTCGCCGGTCCGACAGGATTAATTGCAATTCGATTTAGCAATTTTGCGGACTCTTCTGCAGATGCTAAGATCTCTCGGAGAAGTATCTCTGCATCGCGATCCTCAACAAAAACATGAACTTCGGGGTGAACCTCGTCATCTAGGCGGCTCATAGCGAAGTCAGCCGAGACTCCGTATACGACACTCAAACCCTGCGGACCAGGCAGAAGAAGGATACGAGCTTCTTGGGGAAGTTCCTGCAGGACAAAGGGGCTGTGCGTCGACAAAATTACTTGCACGCGGCGGTGTCGCGCTAACCAAAGTAGAAAGCGGACGAGTCGACGTTGCGCGCGCGGATGCAAGGACGCTTCAACTTCGTCGATGAGCAGGAGGGAGTTGTCCGGAATGCCTTGTAGTGTTCGAAACAAATCAAGAGTCGCGTCCTCGCCGGCACCTTGATGGAACTGGGATAATTCTCCCCATTCTCGTTCAAGCAAACCAACTTGGCGCTTCTTGTCTACATCAGACGTTGCGAATCTGGCTTTGCTGTAATTGCGCCCGAGGACATGGGACAAACGGTCACGAAATGCATCGCTGATTTCAGCGCTTTCAATTTCAGACGCCGCAGAACGTGCGATCTTGGCATATCCCACTGACGCATCGAGTGGAAGCGTCCGTGCGATATCGAGTAAAAATACATCTCGCTTGGGGGCGTTGTCGGGAACTCGCCACCTTTGTGTGAGTTTTGTCATCCTAAAGCTTTCGACATTTGGTCCGCGTTTGACGCGAAAGTCGATTTTTACGCCTTGGATGGTGTCCCAGTGTGTTTCGACAAAGAATGCAGACGGGTAAAAGCGCTTTTCTTTGTCCTTGCTGTCATAAACACAAGCTGCAATCTTCATCAACGTGCTCTTGCCGCTGCCATTCTCCCCCACTACAGCCACTACCGGAAAATTAAACTCGACAGACTGACCAGCCCATCCACGTAGACCGTCGATTTGCACCATTTGTAGAAATTGTGGCCACATGCCTGCTTGGTACTGGCCCCGGATGGTGTTGATCTCGCTGTAGTCCACGATCTAACTTCCTCTGCAGTGAAATATAAATCAGCAATATTGGTGCGGTTTACATTTGCTAAAATTGGCTACCAAGCTCCAGCTATTTTGTAAAACGAGTAGGCGATGGCTGTTAACGCGAGAGATATAGGGATCAGGATCTCCGTTAATCCCTTTGACCAAATCAGCATTGTCAGTGTTGCATAGGTCGCTGAATAGATCCGCAGTCGCCGATCTACTTCGAACTCGATTTCGATCGACCGTAGTTGCCCCACATCATCTGGAACTAAGGAAATCGGAATGATCCCCTCCTGTGATCCGTTTGTGAAACGGAGTGCGCCTGGACTACCGAATGTGGGGAGGAAAGCTGCAAAAGTCGGGTCGCCTTCCTCAGCCTCCTTCATTACACGTGCGCCGTCGTCTTTGAAGTGCCTTGCCGGAGAGCCTGTGCGCTTGTATTTTAGATATTCCTGCTTCAATCCAGACACGACGGTCTTCTTTCGCCCGGCATTGAATTCATGGAGCATTTCGCTATGCGCTTCACGGCGCTCGTCTGAGAAGAAGTATCGCATGAAGAGATAAAGAAGAACTAGCAAGATCACGAGCCACGCCCTAAAGGGTTGAGCAGTGATCTCTTCTCCCCAGATACGCTTCCAAACATCCTTCTGCTGAATACCCAACATCCAGCCAGCTAAAACGGCACTGCTTGCAGCCATGCAGTTGCGTCTGACCTTGTCGTCGTCATCCATCGCAAGCC
>NZ_JBFUFQ010000442.1:0-2117 GCF_056403355.1 Rhizobacter sp. P2_H3
CGGCCTGCCGGGGCGCATCCCATCCGGCGGTCGACACGCTCTGGAACTCGGCATCGGACAGCGTCACGGCCAGGTTCCATGAGTTGAACTGGGCGTCGGTGCCGTCGACATGGGACAGCAGCATGCCCGTGAAGGCGATGTTGTTCCTGAGCGTGCCAAGCCCCACCGCCGCCCCGTCCGCACGGATACCGAGCATGTCGTAGTCGGGGTGGTTGCCGTAGCTGGTGTTGTTGAAATAGTCGTTCGCCAGCGGATGGTGGTTGGCGTAGATGCCGGCCGCCTTGTTGCTGAAGGCCACCGAGAAGCGCACCGTGTGCTTCACCGCGTTGTCGACGTACACGCCGCCGTAGCCGCCGGCCTTGATGCCGTTGCCGTTGCCCGCAGGCACCGGGGTGGTCGTGCCGGGCAGGTAGCCTTGCAGCCAGGCCCAGGAGTTCTCGATCGTGACGGGCGAGTAGGCGTTGATGAGGTCGAACCCGTCGTCGGAATTCCACCAGGCGCGGCAGCCGCGGAAGACGTTGCCGGGATGGTTGGCCGAGATGTGGGCGCCGAAGCCGTCGGCACTCTGGCCCGCGCCATTCGACGTCAGCGGGTCGTAGTTGTGGTGCGAATCGGTGTTCAGCACCAGGTTGTCGCTGCCGTCGTGGATGAACAGTCCCGGCCCCATGTGGTGGTGCGTGTCGAGCTGCTCGAAGATGTCGTGGCTGCCCGAGATCCAGACGCCCCACGATTCGTGGTTCAGGTTGTTGTTCTGCGGTACGCCCCGGATCTCGAGTCCCTTGAGGTGGACCCAGCTGCCGGTCACGTTGAAGCCCTTGATGCGGCAGTCGTCGGTTATCCCGGAGAAATCGAAGACCGGCTTCTCGCCGGGATAGGCCCAGTAGCGGATCGGGTCCTGCGGCGTCCCGCTCTTGTCCAGCGTGATCGCGTTGACGGTGTCCTGCCGGCTGGCGCAGGTGTTGACACCGGCGGTGTAGGTGTAGGTTCCGGCGCGCAGGTACACCGTGTCGCCGGGCGAGACGGTCGCCTGCGCGTGAGCGAGGGTCGCCCAGGGCGCCGATTGCGTTCCGGCTTGGGCGTCATCGCCGCCGGGCGCAACGAAGTAGGCGCCGGGGATCAACGCGGCGCTCGGCGGGTCTTGCGATCCTTGCGCGCCGCCGCCGCAACCGATCAAGGCCAGCATGGCCGCCAGGCAGAGGCTCACCGTCACAGCAGCGTTGCGCGTCATCGTGCGGCCTCAGATCACCAGTTCGCGCTCGACGTCCTGGGCCTTGCGCCGCGCCAGCGCCAGGTTGGACTTGCTCTTGTCGAGCACGAAGTAGACGAACACGCCTTCCTTGCGCGAGACCGGGCGGATGATGTGGTACTGCCGGCCCAGCGTGATCAGGATGTCGTCGATCACGTCGTTCAGGCCGAGCTGGCGCATCGTCTTCAGCTTGGCGCGCACCACCTCGGTGTTGCCGGCGGCAGCCACTTCGAGGTCGACACCGGAGCCTGTCGAGCCGAGCATCATGCCGCTGGCGGAATCGACCACCGCTGCGCACATCGCGCCGTCCACGGTCAGCAGGTCATCGAGGGATTGTTTGATGGTGGCCATGTTTCTTTCTTCCAATCGTCGGGTTGAGTGTGGAGATCGCTTCGGCACGGTGAAGGCCGCGCCCATGCCCGATCCCCGGGCTGGCATGTGTGTTGGAACGGACGCGCCGGCCCCTGGTCACGAACGGCGCAGCAGCTCGCCGAGTGCGCGCGCCATGCGCTGCAGCGCGATCCAGTCGACGCCGCGGTGCTCGCCATGCGCGACGAGCAGCACGTCGGGGTCGCTGCAGCACGGGAACACCGCGAGCACGCCGCCGCTGTGGTACATCACCGCCGCACCGAGCGTGCCCAGGCCGGCGAAGTTCAGCTTCTGCCGCTCGTGCAGCCGCCAGTAGTCCACTGCCGCTTCCCACACGCGCTCGGCGTTCGGCGCGCCGGCACGGCTGTCCCAGACCAGCCCGGTGTGCGCATCGACCAGCGCGCAGCCGACGACGCCCGGATGGGCGGCCATGCGGTCCAGCTCGGCACCGACCTGGATCGTGTTCATGCCGCGTTCATCAGGCGTTCGGCCTCCGCCAGGC
>NZ_JBFUFQ010000443.1:0-2093 GCF_056403355.1 Rhizobacter sp. P2_H3
GGCTGCTGCTGCGCGCGCTGCGCGGCGGGCAGGACCACGCGCGGCACCGCCTGAACGGCCGTTACGGGCCGCTCACGCGGGCCGGCCGGGTGCGATTCTTCGCGCGGGCGCTCGCGCAGTCGGTGCTGGCCGCGGGACTGGCGCTGCTCGCGTGGCCGGCCGGTCGCCACCGCGCGGTGCACTGGCTGCTGAAGGTCGCGGCCAACCTCGGGAAACTGTCGGTCTTCGCCGGCTGGCACTACCAGGAATATGGCGGCGTGGAACACCCTGGCGGTGCGGTATGAGGACGCCGGGCCGCCCCAAGTCCGAATACCGCAGTGCGAAGCACGGAGGCTCCCAATGAGCTGGCTGCTGCCGGCGCTGCTGTCGCTGCTGGCCGTTCCGGTGGCGGCCTGCTCGGCCTACCTGCTGCTGCTCACGCTGCTGTCGCAGGCGCCGGGCGCGGCGCGGCGCTCGTCGGGCCGGCTGTTCTTCGATGTGATCGTGCCGGCGCACGACGAGGCGGCGGTGATCGACGCCTGCCTGGCGAGCCTGCGGCGGCTAGACTGGCCGGCCGACCTGTACCGCGTGCTGGTCGTCGCGGACAACTGCAGCGACGACACCGCGGCGCGTGCGCGTGCCGCCGGCGCCGTCGTGCTGGAGCGGCACGACCCGCAACGCCGCGGCAAGGGCCATGCGCTGGCACACGCCTTCGCCGCCAGCCGCGCGCACGGGCTGGCGTATGCCGTCGTGGTGGTCGATGCCGATACCGAGGTGTCGCCCAACCTGCTGGAAGCCTTCGCGGCGCGCATCGAGGCCGGCGCGAGGGCGGTGCAGGCCTGCCACGGCGTGCTGAACGCGCAGGCCTCGTGGCGCACGCGGCTGATGGCGATCGCGCTGTCGTGCTTCCATCGCCTGCGCTCGCGCGCCCGCGAGCGGCTGCGGCTGTCGTGCGGCCTGCGCGGCAACGGCTGGTGCGTGACGCACCGCCTGCTGCGCCAGGTGCCGTACCGCGCCTTCGGACTGGCCGAGGACATCGAGTACGGCATCGCCCTCGGCCTGGCCGGGCAGCGCGTGCACTATGCCGACGAGGCGCGTGCCGACGGGCTGATGGTGTCGGGCGACGAGGCCGCCGCGAGCCAGCGCCTGCGCTGGGAAACCGGGCGCCGGCAGCTGGTGCGCGCGCGCGTGCGGCCGCTGCTGCGCGCGGCCCTGCGGACCGATGGCGCGGTCTGCCTGGACCTCGCGCTCGACCTGCTGGTGCTGCCCCTGTCGCAACTGGGCGCGAGCGCCGTGCTGCTGCTCGTGGCGGCGGGCCTCGCGTGGGCGTGGGATCCGGCGGCGCAGGGCTGGCTGTGGCTCGCGGCGGGCTGTGTCGCGAGCCTCGTCGCCTACGTGCTGCGCGGCTGGCAGCTCAGCGGCGTCGGGGTACGCGGCCTGCTCGACCTGCTGCGCGCGCCGTCGTTCGTGCTGTGGAAGCTGCTGCTGGTGCTGCGGGCGCGCGACAGCGCCGAATGGGTGAGGACGAAGCGGGAGCTGCCGTGAACGGGGCGGTGGCCGAGGCCCGGCGCCGGCACCTGGCGGTCGCGCGGCTGTTCAGCAGCTCGGTCGTCAGCCAGGCGGTGCTGTCGGCCGCGAGCTTCGCGATCGGGCTGCTGCTGATCCGCCACGCGGCGGCGGTGGAGTACGGCGCGTTCATCCTCGCGTCGAACGCGATCGCGCTGCTGGCCTCGCTGCAGAACGCGTTCTTCGGGCCGCTGCTGGCGAGCCGGCTGCACCGGCTCGACCGGGCAGGGCGGGCGCGGCTGGTCGGCGGGCTGTACCTGGCGCAGCGCCGCCTGCTGGGCGCGGTCGTCGCCGCGGCGGTGCTGGCGGCGTGCCTGCTGTGGGCCGCGGGCCGGCTGGAGGCGCGCACGGCTGCACTCGCCGGCGCGGCCGCGCTGGCCGCCTGCGTGGTGCTGAACCGCGACTACTTCCGCATGGTGCTGCTGGCCCACCGGCGCGCCACCGAGGTGCTGCAGGTCGACCTGCTGTATGCGGTGCTGGTGGTGGCCGGCGTGCTGGTGGCGGCGCGTGCGCCAGGGCCGGCGACGGTGGCGCTGCTGGCGATGGGC
>NZ_JBFUFQ010000444.1:0-2066 GCF_056403355.1 Rhizobacter sp. P2_H3
GGATCGTGATGCCCACCACCAGGCCCGGCCACACGTCGATGCGCAGCGGTCTGGTGTGCAGGCCCAGGCTGATGAAGCTGACGGCCAGCACCACCACCACCGCCTCGATCAGCACGTGCACGAACTCGCCGACCGACTTGGTCACGGCCGAGGGCTGGTCCTGGATCTGCGACAGCTCGATGCCGATCGGCAGCTCCTTCTGGATCGCCGCGACGCGCTGCTTGAGCTGGTTGCCCAGCTCGATGATGTCGCCGCCCTTGGCCATCGAGATGCCGAGCGCGATGACTTCCTTGCCCTGGTGGCGCACCTTGACGGCCGGCGGATCGACGTAGTCGCGCTTGATGGTGGCGATGTCGGACAGGCGCAGCGTGCTCGCGACGCCGGTGCCGGGGTTGGTGGCGCGGATCGGGAAGGCCGCGAGCTCGTCGACCGAGTTGAACTGGCCACCCACGCGCACCTGCAGGTTGTCGCTGCCGGCGTTCAGCACGCCGGCGCCCTCGACCGCGTTCTGCGCGCCGAGCTGGGCGATCACCTGGTTGAAGTCGAGGCCCATCGAGGCCAGGCGCTTCTGCGAGATCTCGATGAAGATCTTCTCGGGCTGCGCACCGAACACCTGCACCTTGGCGACATCGGGCACCTTCAGCAGCTTCTGGCGCGTTTCCTCGGCACGCTGGCGCAGCTCTTCATAGGTGAATCCGTCGGCAGACAGCGCGAAGATCGAGCCGTAGACATCGCCGAACTCGTCGTTGAACACCGGCCCGATCACGCCCGACGGCAGCGTCGAGCGCATGTCGCCGATCTTCTTGCGCGTCTGGTACCAGACGTTGTTGACTTCCTTCGGCGGCGAGCTGTCCTTGATCTGGAAGATGGTCAGCGACTCGCCCGGCTTGGTGTAGCTGCGGATCTTGTCGGCGTACGGCGCTTCCTGCAGCGTCTTCTCGATCTTGTCGGTGACCTGCTCGGCCATCTGCTGCGCGGTGGCGCCCGGCCAGAAGGCCTGCACCACCATCGCGCGGAAGGTGAACGGCGGGTCTTCGTCCTGGCCCAGCTGGAAGTAGGCGACGAAGCCCAGCACCATCAGCACCACCATCAGGTAGCGCGTCAGCGGCTGGTGTTCGAGGGCCCAGCGGGAGATGTTGAAACGCGAGGTCGGCGCGTCGTCGTGTGTGTCTTGGGGGCTGCTCATGCGGTGCCTCGGGCGCTGGGCTTAGCGGGATGCCGCGCTGGCGGCAGGCGCCATCGCAGCCGGGTTGCCGTTCTGCGCGGTCGGCTCGACGTACATCTTCACCTGCTGCCCGGGCGACAGCACGTGCACGCCGGCCGTCACCACCACCTGCCCGGGCGCGAGGCCGGCGGCCACCACCACGGTGTTGCCGTCGGCACCGGCCACCTGGATCGGCTGCGCCTTGACGCTGAGCACGCCCTGGGCGTTCTTGTCGACCAGCCATACCGACGTGCGGCCCTGCAGCTCGGTGACCGCCGACAGCGGCAGGCGCACCACGTTCGACTGCTGCGGCAACTCGATCAGCACGGTGGCGGTCTGGCCGAGGCGGGCCGGCAGCTCGCCGATGTCGGCCTTGATCTGGAACGTGCGGGTCGCGGCATCGGCAGCCGCGGCCACCTCGCGGATCGACGCGGACACCGCGTCATTGCTACCCCATAGCCTCACCTTCAGCGCACCGGGCTTGCGGGCGAGCGCCCGCAGGTCGCTCACATGGTCTTCAGGCACCGAGAACACCACATCGCGCGGGCCGTCCTGCGCGAGGCGCACGACCGAGGTGCCGGCGGCCACCACCATGCCCGGCTCGGCATCGACGCCGGTGATCACGCCATTGGAATCGGCCACCAGCGCCGCATAGGCGGCCTGGTTGCCCTGCACGCCGGCCTGCGCGCGCGCCTGGTCGAATTGCGCCTGGGCGGACTTCAGCGCGGTGTCGCGGCGCTCCAGCTCGGCCGAGCTGATGAAGCCCTGGTCGCGCAGGTCCTTGTAGCGCTTGTAGTCGGCATTCGCGAGCTCGAGGTTGGTCTGCGCCGCGGCAAGCGCCGCGCGGGCCGACTCCTGCGCC
>NZ_JBFUFQ010000445.1:0-2045 GCF_056403355.1 Rhizobacter sp. P2_H3
TACGCCTGCGCGCCCGGCCACCCGGCCGGCCCGCCCTGCGCGCGCCGGATGCCGTCGACCTGCGCGCGCACCAGGGCCCGCGCGACCAGCGCGAAGCGCCACAGCGGGATGCCGTCGAAGTCGCCGGTCGCGTCGATCCATGCGTTGGCGAAGCGGGTCGCGAGCGCCGGCAGGCGGTGCGCCCGCAGGTCCATCGCGGCGAACGCCGCGTCGTCGACGATGTCGATCCAGCGCAGCGCCGGGTCGAACTCGATGCCGTCGAACGCCGTCACGCCGTCCGGCTCGACCAGCAGGTTGGCCAGGTGCAGGTCGCCGTGGCATTCGCGCACCCAGCCCGCGGCCGCGCGCGCCTGCCACGCCGGCGCGAGGCGCCCGGCCTCCTCGGCCAGCCAGCCGCGCAGCGCGTCCATCGCCGCGTCGCGCCCGGGCAACGCCGCTGCCACCGCGTCGCAGCAGGTCAGCGCCACCGGCCCGCGCCACGCGGCCGCGGCGGCAGCGGTCGCGGCATCGGCCCGCGTGGCGCCGGCATGGAAGGCCCCGAGCCGCGCGGCCAGGCGGTCGATGTCCTGCGGCCCCAGCGTGCCGGCCGCCGCCCGCTCGCTGAACAGGCTGCCGGCCGCGAAGCGCCGCATCCGCACCGCGTGGTCGATCAGCGGGCCGTCGCCGTCGATGCACGGCCCCTGCGGTCCGCCGGTGATGCGGCACACGTCCAGGTACAGGTGCGGCGCGAGGCGCCGGTTCAGCCGCAGTTCCTCCTCGCACAGGTGCAGGCGCTGCGCGGGCTGCGTCGCGTCGACGAAGGGCAGCGCGAGCGGCTTCTTCAGCTTGTAGGCGAACTCGCCGGCCAGCAGCACCCACGACAGGTGGGTCTCGATCAGATCCACCTCGGCGCCGGTGCGCCGGGCCAGCCCACGGCGCAGGGCCGCGACGTCAAGGCGCATGGAAACCCACGGTCTGCGCCATCAGCACCTCCTGGTCGGGCTGCAGGCCGAGCGCGTTGGCGAGCGCCTCGCGGTCGAGCCAGCCGCGCAGCACCGTCGCGAGCCCGGCACCGGCCGCGTACAGGTAGACGTTCTGCGCGATCGCGCCGGCCGACACCGCCGCGAACAGCGTGCGCTGCGACGCCGGCACGCGCGACATGCGCGCATGGTCGAGCACGTAGACGATGTTCAGCGGCGCGGCATCCACGAAGTCCTGGTAGCCGGTCACGCGGCGGATGTCCTCGGCGCTCACCAGCTGCAGCGCGTGCGCCGCGGCGTCGTAGCGGTAGGCGCCCTCGGGCAGCGTGACGATCAGGTCGATCTCGCGCTCGTCGAGGGCCGACGGCGCGGTGCGCCGCCCGTCGTCGCGGTTGATGCCGTCGGCCGCCCACAGCAGGTTCGACAGCAGCGACAGCGGCAGCGCGCGCGGGTCGAACACCCGGCTGGAGCGCCGCTGCGACAGCGCCCGTTGCAGCGTGATGTCGTTGCCCGGCGATGCGGGCGGCAGGGCCAGCGTGCGCGGCCCGTCGCCCAGCGCAGGGCGGGCGCGCAGGGCGCCCATCGCGCCGAGGACCAGTTTGCCGAGCGTGCTCATGAGCGTTCTCCGGTGGTGGAATGGTCGGGCGATTCTTCGGCCGCCCGGCGCGCCGCGGATTGATCCCGCGCAAGGCCGCGGCAGCGCCGCCCGCTACGCTGCTGCGGCGTGATCCAAGCCCGCCACGCGCCACCGGAGCCCCGCGATGCCACTCCTTGCCGCCCGCAGCACCGAACCGCCGCCCCCGCCCGATGCGCTGTCGCGCGTGCTGCTCGCGCTGTCGAGCGACCCGCAGCGCGAGCGCATCCGCATCGGCGACCTGCTGCTCGCGATGCAGGACCAGGCGCTGGCCACGCTGATCCTCTTCTTCGCGCTGCCCAACCTGCTGCCGGTGCCGCCCGGCACGTCCGGCGTCCTCGGCGTGCCGTTGCTGTTCCTCGCGGCACAGCTCGCGCTCGGGCTGCCGGCCTGGCTGCCGGCGCCGATCGCGGCGCGCTCGATCTCGCGCGAGCGCTTCGCCGCCCTCACCC
>NZ_JBFUFQ010000446.1:0-2039 GCF_056403355.1 Rhizobacter sp. P2_H3
AACGAGAACAGCCCCATGCGCGCCGCGAAGTTGTCGGGCAGCACGTCGTCGCGGAAGCCCCGCACCGGCCACACCGACGGCAGTGCATCGACCTGCGCATTCGCCGGATCGAGCGCGACCCAGTCGTCCCACGCGTGCGCGAGGAAATCGAGGTAACGCCCGTTGTGGATGTGCCGCAGCACGTCCATCGACACCTCGCCCGGCTCGCGCAGTTCACCCAGCCGGCGCCGCTTCAACTCGGCCAGCACGTGGTCGAGCCGGTCGGGCACCTCGTGGCACGGCACCAGCCGGCCGCGGTACATCTCCTGGCGCCCGGCATGCAGGTGATGCACCGGGTTGTGGACGGTCAGCATTCAGTCGCCCTCCTTCGGCGCGCCATCGGACAGCGGCTTGAACAGGTCGTCGAAGTCTTCCGCATTCAACGCCGCGTCGCTCGCCACGCCCTTCAGCAGCAGGTCCGCGAGCCCCRCCTTGCGGGCCTGCAGCTCGATCATCTTGTCCTCGACCGTGCCGCTGGCCAGCAGCTTGTAGACGAACACCGGCTTGTCCTGCCCGATCCGGTAGGCGCGGTCGATCGCCTGCTGCTCGACCGCCGGGTTCCACCACGGGTCGTACAGGATCACGGTGTCGGCCGCGGTCAGGTTCAGCCCGACGCCACCGGCCTTCAGGCTGATCAGGAACAGCGGCACATCGCCCTGCTGGAACTGCGCGACCAGCCCGGCCCGGTCGTCGGTCTCGCCGGTGAGGATCAGGTAGGGCAGCTTCAGCCGCACGAGCTCGGTCTCGATCAGCGCCAGCATCTCGGTGAACTGCGAGAACAGCAGCACGCGCCGGCCGTCTTCCACCAGCGTGGGCAGCAGGTCGAGCAGCAGCTCCAGCTTGGCCGACGGCGCGGCCTTGCCGGCGGCCGCCTGCGCATCGCGCGCCTCGCCCTTCAGCAGCCGCGGGTCGCAGCACACCTGGCGCAGCTTCAGCAAGGCATCCAGCACCATGATCTGGCTGCGCGCGAGGCCCTGCTTCTCGATCGCGTCGCGCAGCTTCTCGTCCATCGTCGCGCGCACCGTCTCGTACAGGTCGGCCTGTGCGCCGGACAGCTCCACGCGCAGCAGCGTCTCGGTCTTGGCCGGCAGCTCCTGCGCCACCTGCTGCTTGGTGCGGCGCAGGATGAACGGCCGCACGCGCCGCGCGAGGTGCTGGGCCTGCAGGTGATCCTGCCGCTTCTCGATCGGCTGGCGGTAGCGCTCGCGGAACTGCAGCTCGCTGCCGAGCAGCCCCGGGCAGACGAAATCCATCAGGCTCCACAGCTCGCCGAGGTGGTTCTCGAGCGGCGTGCCGCTCAGGCACAGCCGGTGCTGCGCGCGCAGCCCCTTCAACGCGAGTGCGGCCTGGCTGCGGCTGTTCTTGATGCGCTGCGCCTCGTCGAGCACGACGTAGTGCCAGTCCTGCGCGGCCAGCACGTCGATGTCGCGCACCGCCAGCGGGTAGCTGGTGATCACCAGGTGGGCCTGGCCGAGGCGCTCGAAGTGCTGCATGCGCCGCGCGCCGTGCAGCACCAGCGTCTTCAGCTGCGGCGTGAAGCGCTGCGCCTCGGTGTGCCAGTTGTCGACCAGGCTGGTCGGCACGACGACGAGCGACGGCTTGTCGAGCCGGCCGGCATCGAGCTCGCCCTGCAGCAGCGCGAGCGTCTGCAGCGTCTTGCCCAGCCCCATGTCGTCGGCGAGCACGCCACCCAGCCGCGCACGGCGCAGGAAATCCATCCAGGCCAGCCCGTCGAGCTGGTAGTGGCGCAGCGTCGCACGCACCTCGGGCGACGGCTGCACCGGCGGCAGCCCGCTGCCATTCTTGCCATTCCCCAGGCCGCGCAGCTCGCGGATCAGCGCATCGAGGCTCGGCGGCGCGACCACGCGTGCGCCGACCGCCAGCGCATCGAGCGTGCCGAGGTCGAAGCGCGACAGCTGCAGCACCTGGTCGGCGGCCTTCAGCGTCGGCTTCTCGAACACGCCGCGCAGCCAGTCGAGCAGCGGCGCGATGCGCTGCAC
>NZ_JBFUFQ010000447.1:0-2033 GCF_056403355.1 Rhizobacter sp. P2_H3
GCACAACGAGCCGCTGATCTGCCGCCCGATCAACGCGATGGACCGCGACCCGATCCGCCAGCCGCTGGACACCGGCGTGCGCGCGATCAACGCGATGCTGACGGTGGGCCGCGGCCAGCGCATCGGGCTGTTCGCCGGCACCGGCGTCGGCAAATCGGTGCTGCTCGGGATGATGGCGCGCTACACCGCGGCCGACGTGATCGTGGTCGGCCTGATCGGCGAGCGCGGCCGCGAAGTGAAGGAATTCATCGAGGACATCCTCGGCGAAGAGGGCCTGCGCCGCTCGGTCGTCGTGGCCGCGCCGGCCGATGCGCCGCCGCTCACGCGGCTGCAGGGCGCGAGCTACGCGACCGCGATCGCCGAGCATTTCCGCGACCGCGGCCAGCACGTGCTGCTGCTGATGGATTCGCTGACCCGCTTCGCGATGGCGCAGCGCGAGATCGCGCTCGCGATCGGCGAGCCGCCTGCGACCAAGGGCTACCCGCCGAGCTGCTTCGCGAAGCTGCCGCAGCTGGTGGAGCGCAGCGGCAACGGCATCCACGGCGTCGGCTCGATCACCGCGTTCTACACCGTGCTGAGCGAAGGCGACGACCAGCAGGACCCGATCGCCGATGCGGCGCGCGGCATCCTGGACGGCCACATCGTGCTGTCGCGCGAGCTGGCCGAGGCCGGCCACTACCCGGCGATCGACGTCGAGCGCTCGATCTCTCGGGTGATGAACAACGTGAGCCCGCAGGAGCACATCGACGCGGCGCGGCGTTTCCGCCAGCTGAGCGCGAAGTACACGAAGGCGCGCGACCTGATCCAGCTGGGCGCGTATTCGCCCGGCCACGACAGCGAGCTCGACGCCGCCGTCAAGCTGCACGGCCCGATGGTCGAGCTGCTGCAGCAAGGCATGAACAAACCGGCCAGCCTGAACAACAGCGTGCGGGATCTCCGCAAGTTGTTCGGCACCTGATCACGACGATTGAAGGAGTACCTCGATGAGCAACGATCGTTCGATTGAACCGCTGATGGCGCTGCTGGGCCAGGCCGAACGCGAACGCGATGCGGCGATGGCCGAATCGCGCCGTGCCGCCGATGCGCAGGCCGCGGCGCTGGCGCAGGCCGAGCAGCTGGCGAGCTACCGCGGCGAGTACGAGGCGCGCTTTCGCGAGCAGTTCAGCCGCAGCAGCTCGATGGACGTGATGCAGCACTACCAGGGCTTCATGCAGCGGCTGACGCTGGCGATCGACCAGCAGCAGCGCGTCGTGACGCATGCGCAGGGTCGCGTCGAGCGCGTGCTGCAGCTGCTGATCGAGCAGGAGATGCGCGTCGCCTCGGTGCGCAAGCTGCTGGAGCGCCGGCTGCAGGAGCTGCGCTTGGTGGCCGACCGCCGCGAGCAGAAGCAGACCGATGAGTTCGCTGCGCGCGCCGCGTGGAACCGGCTGAGCCAGGCGGGTGCTTCGCCGGTGGTCTGACGCGTTCGCATCCGAGTCTGCCGAGTTTTCCGATCCACCGCTGAATCAACGCCCAGGCACTTCCATGTCCGCCGTGTCGTCGTCCTTGCCGATCTTTTCCGCGAACAACCCGCTGGCCGTCGCGCCGGCCCCTGCGCCGTCGCCCGACGCGCCGCAGGCCAATGCCTTCTCGCAGATGCTGAAGCAGCGCCAGCAGGCCCAGGCGACGCCGGCCGCTGCGGCACCGGCGCCTGCCGCACCGCGTGCACCGACCACCAAGCCGGCCGCGCCTCAAGCGCCTGCGGCGCCGAAGGCCGCGCAGATGCCTGCGCGCGCCGCGGATGCCGAGCGCCCGCAAGCCGGCAAGAAGACCCCCGACAGCGCGGCCCCGGCCGACGCYGAGGCGGCCACTGAAACCACCGATGCCACCGCATCCGATAGCGCCGAGGCATCGACCGGGCTCGACCCGTCGATCGGCAACTGGCTGGCCGGGCTGAACCTGCCGGCCCCGAACACGCAGGCCGGCGGCAAGCTCGCGCGCGGCCAGGCCGACGCCGGCGCTGCCGAAGCAGGTGAGGCGCCCGGTGGACAGGC
>NZ_JBFUFQ010000448.1:0-2032 GCF_056403355.1 Rhizobacter sp. P2_H3
CGGGTGCCGCGCGGCGCGGCCCGGCCCGCGGCCGACCCGTCGGCGGCGCGCCGCCACGTGCAGGAGATCCTGCAAGGCCCCGGCCAGCACGCTGGACAGGTGCGGCCGGTGGTCGCGCTGGCCTCGGTGCTGGACACCCTCACCGCCGCGGCGCGGCGCTGCGCCGCCGGCACGGCTTGATCGACTGACAGACTGACTGACAGGAGCACCGCATGTGGACCTTCGGACGAAAAATCGCCATCGGCTTCGCCGTCTCGTTCCTGCTGCTGCTGGGCATCGGCAGCGTGGCGTACCGCAGCCTCGACTCGCTGACACGCACCAGCTACGCGGTCGCGCACACGCACGTCGTGCTGGAGCACGTCGCCGGCCTGCTCGGCCAGCTGAAGGACGCCGAGACCGGCCAGCGCGGCTTCGTGATCACCGGTGACGAGGCCTACCTGGAGCCCTACCAGGCCGCGGTCGGCGCGGTCGCGCGGCAGGTCAAGGAGCTGCGCGAGCTGACCGCCGACAACCCGAACCAGCAGCGGCGCATCGACGCCGCGCAGGCCCTCGTCTCGGCCAAGCTGGCCGAGCTGCGGCGCATCATCGACCTGCGCCGCCAGGCCGGCCTGGACTCCGCCGTCAAGGCGGTGCTGGGCGGCGAGGGCAAGCGCACGATGGACGAGTTCCGTCAGGTCGCCGAACAGATGGAGCGCGAAGAGCGCGACCTGCTGAAGCAGCGCGCCGACGACGTCGAGGCCACCGCCGCGGGTGCGCGCTCGACCATCGTGCTCGGCACCCTGTTCTGCCTGCTTTTCGTCGGTGCGGCGGGCTACGTGCTGACGCGCTCGCTGACGACCCAGATCGCGGCCGCCGTGCAGCACGTGCAGCGCTCGTCGACCGAGCTGCAGTCGGCGGCCAACCAGCAGGCCGCCGGGGCGCGCGAATCCTCGACCTCGATGACCGAGATCACCACCACCATCAGCGAGCTGCTCGCCACCTCGCGCCAGATCGCCGAGAGCGCGCAGCGCGTGGCCGGCGTCGCCGAGCAGACCGCCAGCGCCGCCGGTGCCGGCGCCGGCACCGTGCAGGTGGCCAAGGAGTCGATCGCGGGCATCCGCCAGCAGGTCGACCTGGTCGTCAACCACATGCTGGAGCTGGGCAAGAAGTCGCAGCAGATCGGCGCCGTGCTCGACATCGTCTCCGAGCTGGCCGAGCAGACCAACATCCTCGCGATCAACGCCACCATCGAAGCCACCGGCGCCGGCGAGGCCGGCAAGCGCTTCGGCGTGGTGGCCGACGAGATCCGCAAGCTGGCCGACCGCGTGGCCGGCTCCACCAAGGAGATCCGCACGCTGATCGAGGACGTGCGCGGCGCGGTCAACACCACCGTGATGGCGACCGAGACCGGCTCGAAGGCGGTCGACGCCGGCGCGCGCCAGTTCGGCGACGTCGCCGCATCCTTCACGCGCATCGCCGCGCTGGTGGCCACCACAACTGAGGCGGCGCGCGAAATCGAGCTGTCGACCAAGCAGCAGACCACCGCGGTCGAGCAGGTCAACATCGCGATCTCCAACACCGCCCAGGCCACCAAGGAAACCGAGGCGAGCTCGGGGCAGACCTTCCAGACCGCGTCGCAGCTGGCCGGGCTGTCCAAGGAACTGCTGCGGCTGGTGCAGCCGCAGGTGGCCGCCTGAGGACCCGGGCACCGCCCGTCACCGCCTGTCACCGCGCGCCGCCCCGATGGTCACCGACCCGTACCGCTACTTCCGCGTCGAGGCGCGCGAGCTGCTGGAGCAGCTGGGCCAGGGCCTGCTCGACCTCGAGAAGGGCGCCGGCGACGCCACGACCGTCGCCCGCCTGCTGCGCGTGGCGCATACGCTGAAGGGCGCGGCACGGGTGGTGCGCCAACCGGCGATCGCCGACCACGCACACGCCCTCGAAGACCTGCTCGGGCCGTGGCGCGACGCGCCGGATGCACCGCCGCGCGACACCGTCGACGCCTCGCTGGCGCTGCTCGACGCGATCGGCGCCGGCCTGGGCGCGCTGGACC
>NZ_JBFUFQ010000449.1:0-1959 GCF_056403355.1 Rhizobacter sp. P2_H3
CTGTGGAGCGCCAATTAGGACGGGTCGCCGGAGCTGGCTGGTTTCGTGGCCCGCGTGCGCCAGCGCGCTTCGTGCACTGACTGTCGTCGACTGTTTGACCACAACGAACGAAGTGAGTGGAGGGAGTTTCGACGACGGGCCGCGAAACCAGTCAGCGCAGGGGAGTCATCGCCCCCCGGGGCGATGACCGAACCGGCCGGCGAGCCACAGACTCCCCCACTCGCCTTTGCAACGCAGACGTCCGCCCAGAAAGAATCACGAGAGCTCAGCAATCACCGGAGCGTGATCGCTCGGCCGCTCGTTCTTGCGCGTCGGCTTGTCGATCACGCATGACTTGACCTGGCCCTTCAGGGCATCGCTCACCAGGATGTGGTCGATGCGCAGCCCCTGGTTCTTGCGGAACGCGAGGTTGCGGTAGTCCCACCAGCTCCAGCTCTTCGGCGGCTGCTCGAACAGGCGGAACGAGTCGTGCAGCCCGAGCGACAGCAGCCCCGCGAAATGCGCGCGTTCTTCCGGCGTGCACAGCACCTGCCCGGCCCACGCGACCGGGTCGTACACGTCGCGGTCTTCCGGCGCGATGTTGTAGTCGCCCATCAGCACCAGGTGGGTGTGGCGCGTCAGCTCGTCGGCCAGCCAGGTGCGCAGCGCCGTCAACCACTTCAGCTTGTACTGGAACTTGTCGCTCTCGACCGATTGCCCGTTCGGAATATAGGCACCCACCACGCGGATGCCGTTGACCGTGCCGGCGATCACGCGCGCCTGCTCGTCGTCGTGGCCGGGAATGTTCTTGACGATGTCGCTCGCCACCGTGCGCGACAACAGCGCGACGCCGTTGTACGTCTTCTGCCCGAACCACTGCACCTGGTAGCCGGCCGCCTCGATCTCGGCAGACGGGAACTTGTCGTCGGTGAGCTTGGTTTCCTGCAGCACCAGCGCGTCGGGCTGGTGCTGCGCAAGCCAGTCGATCAGCTGCGGCAGGCGCACCGCAAGGGAGTTGACGTTCCAGGTGGCGAGTTTCACGGGCAAACCTTTCGGCTTTCGGGCGGAGGCGCGCATCGTACCCGCAGCTGCTCGCGCAGGGGTCAACGCAGCACGGCCCAGGCCTCGTCGGCGATCGTGCGTTCCTCGTCGGTCGCGATCACGAACAACGCCACCCGGCTGCCGGGCACGTCGATGCGCAGCGCATGGCGCGCGTTCGCATCGCCGTCGAGCGCGGCGCCCAGCCAGCCGAGCCGCTCGCACACGGCGGCGCGCAGCGCTGCATCGTGCTCGCCGATGCCGGCGGTGAACACCAGCGCGTCGAGCCCGCCGAGCGTGGTGGCGATGCGCGCCGCCTCGCCCGCACAGCGCAGCGCGAACAGCGCGAGCGCCTCGCGCGCGGCCGGCGCATCGCTGTCGCGCAGCGTGCGTGCATCGGCGCTGAGCCCCGACACGCCGAGCAGCCCCGAGCGGTGGTACAGCAGGTCCTCGATCTCGTCGTGCGACAGGCCGCGCTGCTGCATCAGGTACAGCGGCACGCCGGCATCGAGCGCACCGCAGCGCGTGCCCATCGGCACGCCGTCCAGCGCCGAGAATCCCATGCTGGTGTCGACGCTGCGGCCCGCGTRCAGCCCGCACAGGCTGGCGCCGCTGCCCAGGTGCGCGACCACCACGCGCCCGCCGGCCACCTGCGGCGCGAGCCGTGCCAGCTCGCGCGCGATGAAGGCATACGACAGCCCGTGGAAACCGTAGCGCTGCACGCCCTCGTCATGCAGCGCGCGCGGCAGCGCGAAGCGGCGCGCGAGCGGGTCCTGCGTCAGGTGGAACGCGGTGTCGAACGATGCCGTCTGCACCAGCGCCGGCCGCAGCCGCCGCAGCGCCCGGATCAGGCGCAGGCTGTGCGGCTGGTGCAGCGGCGCGAGCGGCGTCAACGCGTCGAGCGCGGCCAGCGTCGCATCGTCGATGCGCACCGGCCCGCGG
>NZ_JBFUFQ010000450.1:0-1913 GCF_056403355.1 Rhizobacter sp. P2_H3
TCTCAGGCCTGGCCAAGGCGCCGTTTCGCCGCCTCGCGGATCGCCTGCAGGCTGCTGCGGCTGGTGCTGACATCGGCATCGAGTTTCAGGTGCAGCAGCGTCGGCCGGCCGCTGTCGAGCGCAGCGGCGAATGCCGGCCCGAAGCCGGCGGTGTCCGAGACACGTGCCGCGCGCCAGCCGAAGGCCTCGGCCAGTGCCGCGAAATCCGGGTTGAACAGGTCGCTGCCGCTGACGCGCCCGGGGTACTCGCGCTCCTGGTGCATGCGGATCGTCCCGTAGGTGCCGTTGTCGACGACGACGCTGATCAGCCGCTTCGCGCCGTAGCCGGTGGCGGTCGCCAGCTCCTGGCCGGTCATCAGGAAGTCGCCGTCGCCGGCGATGTTGACGACGGTGCGCTCGGGATACAGCAGCGCCGCGGCCACCGCGGCCGGCACGCCGTAGCCCATCGCGCCGGCGGTCGGCGCGAGCTGCGTGCGGCCGGCGTGCTGCATGCCGTGGTAGCGGCAGAAGCGGTGCAGCCAGCCGCTGTAGTTGCCGGCGCCGTTGGTGTAGACCGTATCGGCCGGCGCGAGGCGCTGGATGGTCTTGATGACCTCGGCCATGTCGAGCGGCTGCACCGCGCCGGCGACGTGGTTGGCCTCGTAGTCGGCATGCGCCGCGGCCGTCCACTCGCCCCAGGCCGGCTTGGTCGGCGCAGCCAGCGCTTCGAGCGCCTTCGCGGCGGCAGCCATCGACGACTGCAGCAGCAGGTCGGCGGCGTAGACGCGGCCGAGCTCCTCCGGCCCCGCATGGATGTGCACCAGCTTCTGCAGCGGCCGCGGCGCCTTCAGCAGCGTGTAGCCGCCGGTCGTCATCTCGCCCAGCCGCGCGCCGACGGCGATCACCAGGTCGGCCTCGCCGATGCGCCGCGCGAGCGCCGGGTTGATGCCGATGCCGACGTCGCCGGCGTAGTTGGCATGCCGGTTGTCGAACAGGTCCTGGAAGCGGAACGCGCAGCCGACCGGCAGGTTCCAGTTCTCGGCGAAGCGCTGCAGCGCCGCGCAGGCGGCCGCGTCCCAGCCGCTGCCGCCGGCGATCACGAACGGCCGCTCGGCGGCCATCAGCAGCGCGCGCAGGTCGCGCAGGCCGCCCGGCGCCGGCCAGGCGTGGGCCGGCTCGGCGCGTGGCAGCACCGGCGCTTCGGTGGCCTGGGTCAGCATGTCTTCCGGCAGCACCAGCACCACCGGCCCGGGCCGCCCCTGCAGCGCGGTGTGGAAGGCGCGCGAGATGTACTCCGGCAGCCGCGCCGGGTCGTGCACCTCGCCGACCCACTTCGCGAAGCCGAGCGTGCCGGGGCCGAACACCTGCCGGTAGTCGAGCTCCTGGAAGGCCTCGCGGTCGCGCTGGTCGCTCGCCACCTGGCCGATGAACAGCACCATCGGCGTGCTGTCCTGGAAGGCGGTGTGCAGCCCGATGCTGGCGTTGGTGGCACCGGGGCCGCGCGTCACGAAGCACACGCCCGGGCGGCCGGTCAGCTTGCCCTGCGCCTCGGCCATGAAGGCGGCGCCGCCCTCCTGCCGGCAGGCGATGAAGCGGATGCTGTCGCGGTGTTCATGGAAGCCGTCGAGCACCGCCAGGTAGCTCTCGCCGGGGACACCGAAGACGGTGTCGATGCCCTGGGCGATCAGGGCTTCGACGAGCACATGGCCGGCGAGGCGTTGCGGGCGGGGCGAGGAGGACGCGGATTCAGTCATGTCGGCGCGGCGCAGGAAGCTGGACAGAAGCGCCCAGTGTGCCTCGTGCGCTGACGATTCGCGGCAACCTGGAACAGGATGTGTCCGCGGGCGACGCAATCGGCGTCTGCGCTGGCGCATATGGTGCACATGCGCTGCGCCGATGGGTCGCGCGAACGCAGCGCCGGCGCGGGCTGGCGG
>NZ_JBFUFQ010000451.1:0-1883 GCF_056403355.1 Rhizobacter sp. P2_H3
CAATAATTCGGGCCATTACGGGGACTTTTGCCGCCCCTTGCGCTCCCTCCTGATAGAGTTGCCGCTGAATTACAGTATGGCCCGCTGATTCGCGGGACATCATTTGCGCAGAGCCATACCCGGCGGCAGTGCCGAAGAGTTCACTAATTGATTTTCTCTGCGCCAGCATACGCGGTGTGTTTGCCAAGGCGACGGAATACATTGAAGGAGGGTGGCCGTCTTTTTTTGCGGCATCAGGCCCGCTCGGCTGACGACTCGTAGCTTCTTGCTTCATCGATTCCATATTAGAAACCTCCTGGTGAGCCATAAGCTGACTTGAGTCGGCTAGGGATTTCCCTGCTAAGCATACGCGGCCAAGAACGCATGCAGTATCAGCCGGATGCTGAGATTGCCGCTCCTTGAAGCCGAGAGCCCGATGTCACCGCCGCCCCGAACTCGCGATGCGGAAACGCCACTTGAAACCTGGTGTCGACGTTCGTGCTGCTCGGTCTGAACTTCTCCAATCGATCGATATCGATCCGGGGACGTTCTCGAGATGATTTCGCCGCGCCTTCACGTCGTAGAGGCGGAGTCGGCACACGTTTGAGTAGACCCGTCCGACGTGTCCGAGATGCACACCCGAACGGACCCGTAGCCGGGACACGCGGCCACTGTTGATGAAGGTCGCCTTCGGCAAGCACTGTTGCTCAGCGAACGAATTTGATCGACCTAAACCAGCCGGAAGAAGCCGTTGTACTGGCAACGCCTAGGACGTCTCGTGTCCGTCTGCCGTAGCAAGTGCTGGAAGCCTCGATAAATATTGTCATCTCGTAGGCTACAAATGGCAGGCGGATCTAACGAGCATGGGCGCATGAGCACCTCTGCCACCACGATGCTGGCCGCCTACCTGCAGGCCGAAACCGATGTCCTGCTCGGCAAGGAAGCGCGCCTCGGCGACCGCGTCTTCCGGAGCGAGGATCTGGCCGAGATCCGCGCCGGCCGACAAGAATGGGAACGCCGCGTCGCCGGTGAGCGCGACCGTACATCGGGCGTCCCGACCCTGGGCGGCCTGCGCTTCAGCGTCGCGCGTCTCCACTGATGGGCGCGCGTCTGAATCCGGTCGATCGCCTCGTCTCCTGGCTCGATCCGCAGCGCGGCCTGAACCGACTGCGCAACCGCACGCTGCTGGCCCACTACGAGGCCGCACGACCGAACCCGCAGCGCAAATTCCGTCGTGATGGCGGCTCGCCCAATCAGCTGGTCGAGCAGGGCGCTGCACCGCTTCGCAACCAGATGCGCTACCTCGACCGCAATCACGATCTGGTTGTCGGTGCGCTCGACGTGCTCGTCAACAACACGGTGGGCGCCAACGGCATCGGCGTCGAGTTCCAGCCGCGCACATTGAGTGGCGAGATCCATGCGGAGTACGCCGCAGCGCTGTCGGCCGCCTGGCGCGACTGGCAGCGTCGCCCAGAGGTGCGCTGGCAGCACAGCTACGCGCGCTGCCAGCGCCTGCTCGCCCGTACGCTGTATCGCGACGGCGAGGCGTTCGCACAGCGCCTCAGGGGCAGCGTGCCCGGTCTGGACCACGGCACCACCGTGCCGTACTCGATCGAGATGCTTGAGCCTGAGTGCGTGCCGATGGACTTCAATGACTCGGCGCGTGGTATTTCGCAAGGCATTCAGTACAACGCATGGATTCGCCCGACCGCGTACTGGGTCAGCAAGGGGTACCCTGGCGAGGCAGCGACGCTTCACCAAGACCTAAAGGTGGTTACAGCCGACCGCATGCTGCACTTGGCGCACCTGTCACGCATCGGCCAGCTTCGCGGCGTGACGCGCTTCGCGAGCGTCATCGGCCGCATCGAGGACATCAAGGACTACGAGGAGTCCGAGCGGATCGC
>NZ_JBFUFQ010000452.1:0-1856 GCF_056403355.1 Rhizobacter sp. P2_H3
GGCGGAGGCTGCGGCCGCCTCGCCGCCCGGCGCGGCCGGCGCCGTGAAGCCGGCGGCGAGGTCGCGCACGTCGGGCCAGTCGGCCTCGGCGCGATCGACGGTGATCCACACGCCGTCGAACTCGACCGGCATGCCGGGTGCGAGCGGCACGGGCTGTTCCAGCACGCGACCCTGCGCATCCAGCACGCGGCCGCCGTCCGTGCGCACCTGCACGCTGCCGTTCGCGATCAGCAGCGTGGCGTGCCGTTCCGCGATGCGCGGACCGACCAGGATCAGCGCGCAGTCGTCGCCGCTGCCGACGRCATACTCGCCATCGCCCAGCGGCAGGCGGCTGCCGGCCTGCGCGCCCAGCAGCACCCGCAGCTCGTGCGGGCGCTCCGGCACCGGCGGCGACAGCGCCGGTTCCACCGGGGGCATCGGGGTCGGCGCCTCGCTCACAGCTCGACCCGCGCCAGCGGCTGGATGTTGACTATGACGACAACGTGCGCTCGAGGCGTGCGCTGGAACGCATCGGCTTCCGGCGCCTGCCGGTGCGCCGGCGCAGCGACAAGGAGCCGCTGCATTACATGGTCCTGGTGGCGCCGGGCGTGGAGGTCGACGCGATGGCGGTGCTGCTGGACTACCACGTGCGCGAAGAGCAGGCGACCGACTTCGAGCCCGATCCCGATCCGAAAACGGAAACGGTCGGGGTCGGCGGATCGGGGCGGCCGTGAGCTCGGTGTCGGACGATCGGCGCCGCGCCGACGAGGCCCGCGTGGCRCAGCTCGCCGAGAGCATGCGCCGCCGGCACCAGGTCGACGACGCGGTCCGGGGCGAGGCCTCGCAGCCGATGTCTGCGCAACGGGTGCTGCGCGAGGAAGCGGTGTTCAGGGATGCGGTGCAGGCTGCGCTCGACGACGGCCTGCCACGGCCGCCGGTGTGCTCGGTCGAGCCGGACGAGCCGCCGCGGGAAGAACCTGCCACCGAGCCTGTTGCGGTGCCGTTGCCGCCATCGCCATCGCCATCGCCATCGCCGCTGCGGTCGTCTTCGCCTCCCGCTGCGCCTGTGGCCACGGTGCACGTGCCACCACCCTCCACGGACACCGATCCGCAAGCGATGCCGACGGCCTCACCGGTGCCTGCGCGAGAACCGGCCCGCGGGGCGCCACCGCCCCAGGCCACGCCACTGCGTGAGCCGGGGATCGCATCGCAGTCGGCGTCTGCGCCCCCGCTCTCGCCCCCGCCAGCGCCTGCGCCAGCGCCAGCGCCAGCGCCTGTGGTGGCTCGGGCGCCTGCCCGTGCGCCTGCATCCGCACCGCGGCGCGTGCAGCCACCGAGGCCGCAGCCGGCGCAGACGCCGGCTCGCCCGGCCGATCCAGCGGTGGCGTCCGACTTCGAGGCTGGCTGGCGCGAGGCGCAGGCCGCGGTGCACGATGCGCCGCACGCCGTGGATCCGCCCGGCGACGAGGGCAGGTCGGCGCGCGAGCTGTTCGAGCAAGGTTTGCGCGAAGGGGCGACGCTGCCTGCTGCACCCGGCCCCGTTTTCGCACCGGCCCCAGCACCGGTGCGGCAGGCGCCGGTCTCCGGCGGTGAGGCGCATGCACCGACTTCGCCTCTGCCTCCGCCTCCGGTGCGTCCGGCGCCACGACGGGCGCCATCGCAGTCACCCGCGCCCGCGCAGCTTCTGCCACCGGCCGCCGTCCCGATCGCCACGCTGCAGCAGATGCTCGAACCGCGGACGGCACCCCCGGGGCAGGCCGATCCCACGGGCGCGACGGCCGCGCCGCCGAGCCCGGTGTCGCAGGCGAGCCTCGACTTCTGGCGCGCCTATGCACAGGAACTGCCGCCCGGCCATGCGCTGCGCGGCCCGCTGGAGC
>NZ_JBFUFQ010000453.1:0-1835 GCF_056403355.1 Rhizobacter sp. P2_H3
GAGCTGGAGTTCTACCTGATCGAGCGCAGCACCGACCCGAACCAGCCGCTGCGCCCGCCGAAGGGCCGCAGCGGCCGCGCCGAGACCTCGCGCCAGGCGTACTCGATCGATGCGGTGAACGAGTTCGACCCGCTGTTCGAGGACATCTACGCGTACTGCGAGCAGATGGAGCTGAACGTCGACACGCTGATCCACGAGGTCGGTGCCGGCCAGATGGAGATCAACTTCTTCCACGACCACCCGCTGGGGCTGGCCGATGAGGTGTTCTTCTTCAAGCGCACGATCCGCGAGGCCGCGCTGCGCCACGAGATGTACGCCACCTTCATGGCCAAGCCGATGGCCAACGAGCCGGGCAGCGCGATGCATGTGCACCAGAGCATCGTCAGCAAGCTGACCGGCAAGAACATCTTCAGCAACGAGGACGGGTCGCCGTCGAAGGAGTTCTTCTGGTACATCGGCGGGCTGCAGAAGTACACGCCGGCGGCGATGGCGCTGTTCGCGCCCTACGTCAACTCGTACCGCCGGCTCGCGCGCTCGACCGCGGCGCCGATCAACATCCAGTGGGGCACCGACAACCGCACGGTGGGCATCCGCTCGCCGGTGGCGACGCCGGCGGCGCGGCGCGTCGAGAACCGCGTGATCGGCGCCGACGCGAACCCGTACGTGGCGCTCGCCGCCACGCTCGCCTGCGGCTACCTCGGCATCAAGAACAGGATCGAGCCGGCCGCCGAGTGCAAAGGCGACGCCTACCTGTCGGAGTACCAGCTGCCGCGCTCGCTGAGCGAGGCGCTGGGCTGGCTCGCCGRCGAGAAGGACCTGCACGACGTGCTGGGCAAGCCGTTCATCACCGTCTACTCCGAGATCAAGGAGATCGAGCACGACGAGTTCATGAAGGTGATCTCGCCGTGGGAGCGCGAGCATCTCCTGCTGCATGTGTGAACAAGATCCGGAGACTTTGCGATGACTGAAACCAAGCGCAATACGAAAGACTGGCAGGCCGCCGACGCGGCGCACTACCTACATCCCTTCACCGACTTCAAGTCGCTCGCGGCCAAGGGCTCGCGCATCATCACCAAGGCCGACAACATCTACCTGTGGGACAGCGAGGGCAACAAGATCCTCGACGCGATGTCCGGCCTGTGGTGCGTCAACGTCGGCTACGGCCGCCAGGAGCTGATCGACGCGGCGACCGCGCAGCTGAAGCAGCTGCCGTTCTACAACTCGTTCTTCCAGACCGCGACGCCGCCGGCGATAGAGCTGGCCGAGCTGCTGGCGCAGGTGACGCCGCCGCAGTTCAAGCATGTGTTCTTCAGCGGCTCCGGCTCCGAGGGCAACGACACCGTCGTGCGCATGGTGCGGCGCTACTGGGACGTGCTCGGCCAGCCGGAGCGCACGGTGATCATCAGCCGCCACAACGCGTACCACGGCTCGACGATGGCCGGCGCCTCGCTCGGCGGCATGAGCGGCATGCACGCGCAGGGCGGGCTGCCGATCCCGGGCATCACCCACATCGAGCAGCCGTTCTGGTTCGAGAACGGCCAGGGCATGAACCGCGAGGAGTTCGGCATCCGCGCAGCCGACTGGCTGGAGTCGAAGATCCTCGAGGTCGGCGCCGACAAGGTGGCCGCCTTCATCGGCGAGCCGGTGCAAGGCGCCGGCGGCGTGATCGTGCCGCCCTCGAGCTACTGGCCGGCGATCCAGCGCATCTGCGACAAGCACGGCATCCTGGTGGTGTCCGACGAGGTCATCACCGGGTTCGGGCGCACCGGCCGCTGGTTCGGCTGCGAGACGATGGGCTTCAAGCCCGACCTGATGACCTTCGCGAAGGGCGTGAC
>NZ_JBFUFQ010000454.1:0-1835 GCF_056403355.1 Rhizobacter sp. P2_H3
GGATGTAAGGTCGTCGCCGTTTGCCAACTATTGACACATTTTCAGGGGTTTTCGAGACGAAGATCCGCTCCGCCATGCAGGCACGTGACCTGCGTAAGACATGCGTCAACAGACAGTCAACGGACAGTCAACGATTCCGAGGGAATGAAGTGCAGTTGGTTCCGGAGGGCCTCGTGTCCAGCAAGCCAGTCAGGTCGATGAACCCCGCCCCGCATGCCGAATCGGCCGTGCGTGGTGGCGGCTGGCTGCGCCGCGAGGAAGCCATCATGGGCACCTCGGTCTCGGTCGAGCTGTGGAGCGACGACCGCCCCGCGGGCGAGGCCGCAATTGCTGCCGTGATGGCCGACATGCAGCGCATCGACTGGACCATGAGCCCGGTGAAGGCGTCGTCCGAGCTGTCGCGCATCAACCGCGAAGCCGCCGCCCACCCGGTGGCGCTCAGCAACGAGCTGTACGGGCTGCTGGAGCGGGCGCTGCATTTCTCGCGCCTCTCCGATGGCGCGTTCGACATCACCTACGCCAGCGCCGGCCAGCTCTACGACTACCGCGAGCAGCGCGCCCCCACCGAAGCCCAGCTGGCCGCGGCCCGCGCCGCGATCGGCTGGCAGCAATTGCTGCTCGATCCGCAACACAAGACCGTTCGTTTCGGCCACCCCGGCATGCGCATCGACCTGGGCGGCTTCGCCAAGGGCCATGCGGTCGACCGCGCCGCCGCGATCCTGCGCGGCCACGGCATCCGCCATGCGGTGGTGGCGGCCGGCGGCGACAGCTACGTGCTCGGCGACCGCCGCGGGCGCCCCTGGAACATCGCGGTGCGCGACCCGCGCCGCCCCGGCGAGGTCGTCGCGCTGCTGCCGCTCGAAGACGTCGCGATGTCGACCTCGGGCGACTATGAGCGCTTCTTCGAGCGCGACGGCAAGCGCTTCCACCATGTGATCGACCCGAAGACGGGGCGGTCGGCGCACGGCGTGCGCAGCGTGACCATCCTCGCCGAGGACGGGCTCACGAGCGAAGGACTGTCCAAGAGTGTGTTCGTGAAAGGCCTTGCAGAGGGCATGCGGCTCGTCGAGTCGCAGGAGGGCGTCGATGCGATCGTGATCGACGCGGACGGTGTTCTGCATTACTCCTCCGGCTTGCTGGGCGCCGCCCCGCAATCCGGCAACCCAGGCCGGCAGTAGACGACCGGCCGCATCGGAGGCGAGAAGATGAAGTACCCCACAGCAACCCAGGGCCCCGCGAGCGATCGCCGGGCGCACCGAGGCAGCATCCGGTTCGCCGGCGCCGCGCTGCTCGCCACCATGGCCGCGGTCCTCGCGGCCTGCGGCAGCGGCAGTTCCAGCGATTCATCCAGCCTCACGGTGGAAGGCGACGTGCCGCTCGCGTACACGCAGCGCGTCAACACGATGGGCATGAACCCGACCAACGGCGCCCCGTACGCCCAGGGCGGCGACCTGATGATCCGCGAGAAATCCTCGCCGAGCGCGCCCGAGCACAACATCACGAAGGACATCACCCAGGGCCACGGCGACGTGTCCGACCCCGAGGTGTCGTTCGACGGCAAGAAGATCGTCTTCGCGCTGAAGTGCGAGACCTCCAACACCTCGATGATCAACGGCGCCAAGGCCTGTACCGGGCGCTGGAACATCTGGGAATACGACATGACGAAGAGCGGCCTGACCGGCGGCAGCTTCAAGCGTCTGACCAGCTCCACCGACGGCGACGACGTCGACCCGGCCTACCTGCCGGCCGGCAAGGGCTTCGTGTTCTCGTCGAACCGCCAGGGCACCTCGTTCTTCAACCAGGGCGTCGGCGGCAACCGCTTCGCGCTCGACGAG
>NZ_JBFUFQ010000455.1:0-1812 GCF_056403355.1 Rhizobacter sp. P2_H3
GCTGCTGCACGCCGAGGCCCGCGAGCGCGGCGAGGCGCTGGTCGGCCGGCTCTCCGGCGGCTTGCCGGTGCGGGTGCTGGCGCGCTTCTGGGAGGGCGTGGCCCGCGCGCACAGCACCGAGTACCCGCAGCGCTGCCGGGCCGCGGCCGAGCTGGCGGCGCAGCGCTACGCCGAGCTGGGCGATGCGCGCGGCGAGTACCTGGCCTGGGCCGAGTTCGCGCTGAACTGGCGCCTCGACCACCCCGAGGCGCGGCGGGCGCTGGCGCGCGCGAAGGCGATCGAGGACCCGCGCTGGCCGGCGCCGGTGCTGGTGCACGGCCGCACCACCGAGGCGGTGCTGGATTTCACCGGCGGCGACGCCGAGCGCGCCCGCGAGGCCCTGCTGTCGCTCGCGCTGCTGTGCGAGCGCGACGGCTACCTCGAAGGCACGTTGCGCACCGGCGCGAACCTGGTCGACATCGACCGCCACACCGGCCGCAGCGCCGACGCGATCCGGCGCGGCGAGGCACTGCTCCCGCGCCTGCCGCCCGGGCGGGCGTCGGCCAACGAGTTCACGCTGTTCGCGAACCTGGTGGGGGCGCTGCTCGACCAGGGCGAGGTCGTGCGCGCGCGGGCCGTCGTCGGAGAGTGCGCGCGGCGGCTGCGGCGCCTGCCCGAGGACAGCTGCATGTGGTCGATGCTCGACCTGTTCGGCGTGCTGCATGCGCTGTCGGGCCGCACCGACGCGGCCGCGCGGCTGGCCGGCGCCTCGGCGCACAACTACCGCGAGCGCGGCCGGCTGGTGCGGCAACCAAATGAAGAAGCCGACCGGGCGCGGCTGGCCGGGCTGCTGGCGCGGCACCCCGATGCGGCCGAGCTGGCGGCCTGGCAGGCCGAGGGCGAGTTGCTGTCGATCGCCGAGGCCTGCGAACTGGCGTTCGAGGCGGGCAACTAGAGTTGCCGCGCCTCGAAGGTGTTGCACTGCTCGACGCTGCCGGTCTGGAAGCCGCGCTTGAACCAGCTGACGCGCTGCGCGCTGGTGCCGTGCGTGAAGGTTTCCGGCACCACGGTGCCCTGCGACTTGCGCTGCAGCGTGTCGTCGCCGATCTGCGTGGCGGCGTTCAGCGCCTCTTCGACATCRCCCTGCTCCAGGATCTGGCGGGCGCTCTGCGCGTCATGCGCCCAGATGCCGGCGAAGCAGTCGGCCTGCAGCTCCAGGCGCACACTCAGCGCGTTCTGCTGCGCTTCACTGCCCTTCCCGCGCATCGCATCGACCTTGCCGCTGATGCCCAGCAGGTTCTGCACATGGTGGCCCACCTCGTGCGCGATCACGTAGGCCTGCGCGAAATCGCCGGGCGCGCCGAGCCGCGTGCGCATCGTCTCGTAGAAGCCCAGGTCGATGTAGACCTTCTGGTCGCCCGGGCAGTAGAACGGGCCCATCGCGGCCTCGCCGCGGCCGCAGGCGGTGGGCTCGCTGCCGCGGAACAGCCGCAGCTTCGGCTCGCGGTAGGTGCCGCCCATCTGCTTGAACTTGGCGCGCCACACGTCTTCGGTGTCGGCCAATACCACCGAGACGAAGCGGGCCATCTTGTCGTCGGCCGGCGGCTTGCCGGCAGGCGCCTGCTGCTGGGTGGGGACCGCGCCGCCACCGCCGCCGCTGAGCAGGCTCAGCACCGTGAGGGGGTTGACGCCGAAGATCCAGCCGGCCACCAGCGCGATGGCGACCGAGCCGAGGCCGATGCTGCGGCCGCCGAAGCCGCGGCCTCCGCCGCCGCCACCACCGCTGCGGGCGTCTTCGACGTTGTCGCTCTCGCGGTTGCCTTCCCATTTCAT
>NZ_JBFUFQ010000456.1:0-1751 GCF_056403355.1 Rhizobacter sp. P2_H3
GGCAGGTGCAGGGCAAGATCGTGCTGGTGAACTGACCGCCCCTCGGCCGACAGGTACGTCGACCGATCCCCTTCACCCGAGGGGGGATCGAGCCGCGCAGAACACCGCTGGACACAGCTTGTTGCAGGGGGAGTGCGCTACGATCGCAGGTCGCGCACGCTCCCGGCACATGGCATGGCAATCAAGGTCCTGATCGTTGAAGACAACCCGGTCGCCCGCAGCTTCCTGTGCCGCGTGGTGCGCGAAAGCTTCAGCGACACGATCGCCATCACCGAAGCCGGCGACCTCGAGAGCGCGCGCCGCCACATCGGCCTGCCCGACCGGCAGAAGGTCGAGGCCGCCACCGACCCGTTCAAGCTGATCCTGGTCGACCTGGAGCTGCCCGACGGCAACGGCATGGAGCTGCTGGCCGAGCTGGCCCGCTACCCGGCCACCAAGATCGTCACCACGCTGTACTCCGACGACGACCACCTGTTCCCCGCGCTGCAATGCGGTGCCGACGGCTACCTGCTGAAGGAAGACCGCTTCGAGGTGCTGGTCGAGGAGCTGCAGAAGATCGTGCGCGGCCAGCCGCCGCTGTCGCCGGCCATCGCGCGCCGGCTGCTGGGCCATTTCCGCCAGGGGCCCGGCGGCATGGGCGGGTTGTCGGAACCGGCGCCGTCGGGCTTCCAGAGCAGCCGCCCGATGCCGCTCGGCCGCGGCGCGCCGCTCGACCATGAACGCCTGACCCCGCGCGAGAGCGAGGTGCTGACCTACCTCAGCAAGGGCTTCACGATCAAGGAGATCGCGAACCTGATGGGCATCAAGTGGTTCACGGTCAACGACCACATCAAGTCGATCTACAAGAAGCTCAACGTGTCCAGCCGCGCCGAAGCGGCCGTGCTGGCCAGCAAGCAGGGCCTGGTCTAGAACCGCAGCCCGCCAGGGCTGACCACCGCGCATGGACAACCCCGCGACGCGGCCGGCGAGCCTGCACCCCGACTCCGCACTCGATTCCGGGCTGATCGACCCCGCGCTCGGCGACGACCAGCGCCTGTCGCGCTGGATGGGCTGGCGGCTGCGCCTGCTGGTGGTGGCCGCGCTGCTCGGCTGCGTGGCCCTCGCGATGACGGCCCGCTGGCTGGCCGCRCAGCCGCACCTGCCGGCCGACTGGCGCGTCGGCGCGCAAGGCGAGATCGAGCTCGTGCACACCGACGACGCCGCGCTGAAGCCGCTCGAAGGCCGCGCACTCGTCGGCCTGCTGAACGACAACGGCCAGGTCGCGATCGTCGACGGCCTGGCGTTGCAGCGCTCGCCGCGCTGGATCATGAGCGACACGCAGCGCGAACGCCAGTTCGACCAGCACCAGCAGGTTGCCGCGGTGATGGGCGGCAGCAGCGTACGGGTCTTCTTCATCGGCGGACGGCAGGTGGAGCTCGCGCTGCAGCCGCGCGGGCTGCTGCGGCTGGGCTCGATGTTCTGGGTGTTGTCGGCGCTGAGCCTGACGCTGTACCTGGTCGCGATGGTGGTGCTGCTGGCCAAGCCGTCGATGCGCAACCTGCTGTATGCCGTGGCCTCGCTGTGCCAGGCCGGCAGCCTCGCCTGCATGGCCGTCGAGTCGACGCTGCAGCTCGGCCTGCCGCTCGGCTTCCTGCGCTGGGACATGCCGCTGCGCCTGGCGTTCGACCTGCTCACCGCCGCGGCACTGGTGCACGCCGCCTACCCGGCGCATCAGCAGCCGCTCGGCGGGCGGCGCATCGCGTGGCTCGGCT
>NZ_JBFUFQ010000457.1:0-1736 GCF_056403355.1 Rhizobacter sp. P2_H3
GATCTGCACCAGCGCGTCATCGGTCAGCTCGCCCAGCGTGGCGACCACCGGCAGGCGGCCGACCAGCTCGKGGATCAGGCCGAACTTGATCAGGTCTTCGGGCTCGACCTCGCGGAACACCTCGGACACGCGGCGCTCCGACTTGGTGTGCACGGTCGCCGCGAAACCGATGCCGGATTTCTCGGACCGGTTCTGGATGACCTTCTCGAGGCCGTCGAATGCGCCGCCGCAGATGAACAGGATGTTGGTCGTGTCGATCTGCAGGAAATCCTGGTTCGGGTGCTTGCGGCCGCCCTGCGGCGGCACCGAGGCCATCGTGCCTTCGACGAGCTTCAGCAGCGCCTGCTGCACGCCCTCGCCCGACACGTCGCGCGTGATCGAGGGGTTGTCGGCCTTGCGCGAGATCTTGTCGATCTCGTCGATGTAGACGATGCCGCGCTGCGCCTTCTCGACGTCGTAGTTGCAGTTCTGCAGCAGCTTCTGGATGATGTTCTCGACGTCTTCGCCGACGTAGCCGGCTTCGGTCAGCGTGGTCGCATCGGCGATCACAAACGGGACGTTGAGCAGGCGGGCGAGCGTCTGGGCCAGCAGCGTCTTGCCCGAGCCGGTGGGGCCGATCAGCAGGATGTTGCTCTTGCTCAGCTCGACGTCGTCCTTGGACGACGCCATGTGCTTGAGCCGCTTGTAGTGGTTGTACACGGCCACCGACAGCGTGCGCTTCGCGGTGTCCTGCCCGATCACGTACTGGTCGAGGCTGGCCTTGATCTCGCTGGGCACCGGCAGGTCTGACTTGGTGGCGCGGGCCTCGGCGGTGTCGGCCGGCACTTCATCGCGAATGATGTCGTTGCAAAGCTCGATGCACTCGTCGCAGATGAAGACCGACGGGCCGGCGATCAGTTTCTTCACCTCGTGCTGGCTCTTGCCGCAGAAGGAGCAGTACAGGACTTTCTCGCTGGAGGAGCCTTTTTTGTCGGCCATGGATGGGTGCGCTGTGCGTTAGGAAGGCTGAGTCAATGATAGAGCAAAAGAATTCCGGCCCAGGCTGTGGAAAAGGGGCCCAAATGGGCCCCGTTCTGTGGCTTTCCGCGGTTTCACCCCGGTTTTACCCGAGGCCCGGTGCCGGATCTGTCAGCTCAGGTCGCTGCGGGCGGGGTGCGCTGCGTCAGCACCTGGTCGATCAGGCCATATTCCTTGGCCTCGATCGGATCCAGGAAGAAATCACGCTCCATGTCGGCACGGATCTTCTCGATCGACTGGCCGGTGCGTTCCGCGTAGATGCGGTTCAGCTGCTCGCGGGTCTTGAGGATCTCGCGGGCATGGATCTCGATGTCGGTGGCCTGCCCCTGCGCGCCGCCCGACGGCTGGTGGATCATCACGCGAGAATTCGGCAGCGCGAAACGCTTGCCCTTGGCGCCGGCCATCAGCAGGAACGAGCCCATGCTGGCAGCGATGCCCATGCACAGCGTCGACACGTCGGGCTTGATGAACTGCATCGTGTCGAAGATCGACATGCCCGCGCTCACCGAACCACCCGGCGAGTTGATGTACAGCGAGATGTCCTTGTCGGGGTTTTCGCTTTCGAGGAACAGCAACTGCGCCACCACCAGGTTGGCCGACTGGTCGTTGACCGGCCCGACCAGGAAGATGACCCGCTCGCGCAGCAGGCGGCTGTAGATGTCGTAGGCCCGTTCACCGCGGCCCGACTGCTCGATGACGATGGGCACCATGCCCAGACT
>NZ_JBFUFQ010000458.1:0-1703 GCF_056403355.1 Rhizobacter sp. P2_H3
CCGCCGGTCGCCGTCGCGGCCGACCCCGCCGCGTCGGCGCCGGCGCCGGCTGCCTTCGAATGGCCCGGCTCGACCCGCCTCAGCTACGTGCTGACCGGCAACTTCCGCGGCCATGTCGACGGCGAGGCGCAGGTCGAGTGGATCCGCGACGGCAACCGCTACCAGGTGAACGTCGACGTGGTCATCGGGCTGTCGTTCGCGCCGGCCGCGTCGCGCCGGCTGACAAGCGAGGGCCAGCTGACCGCCGACGGGCTGTACCCGACGCGCTACGACCAGCTGACGCACGTGATGCTGCGCGACGACCAGCGCGTGGCGATGCAGCTGCTGCCCGATGCGGTGGTGCTGGCCAACGGGCAGCGGCGCATCCGCTGGCCGGGCGTGCAGGACACCGCGAGCCAGTTCGTGCAGCTGACCTGGCTGTTCACGACGCAGCCGCAGAAGCTGCGCACCGGCGAGAGCGTCGAGATCCCGCTCGCGCTGCCGTTCCGTGTCGAGCCGTGGACGTACGACGTGCTGGAGGAGGAGACGCTGTACACCCCCTTCGGCGAGGTGCAGGCTTTCCGCGTGAAGCCGCGCCGCCAGCCGCGCGGCGGCGACCTGATCCCCGAGATGTGGATTGCGCCGAGCATGCGCTACCTGCCGCTGCGCATCCGCATCCACCAGGACGCCGACACCTGGGTCGACCTGATGATCAAGCGCAAGCCGGAGCTGGCCGCGTCGTGAGCGCGACCTGCCTACACTCGATCCCTGACCCCCCAAGAAACCCGGAAGGAGACCCGATGACCTACGAATGCATCCTCACCGACATCCAGGGCAACGGCCCGCTGCGCATCGGCGTCGTCACGCTGAACCGGCCGAAGCAGCTGAACGCGCTGAACGACATGCTGATGGACGAGCTGGGCGCGGCGCTGAAGGCCTTCGATGCCGACGAGACGATCGGCTGCATGGTGGTCACCGGCAGCGAGAAGGCGTTCGCGGCCGGCGCCGATATCGGTGCGATGGCGGGCTGGAACTTCATGGACGTCTACAAGAGCGACTACATCACGCGCAACTGGGAGACCATCCGCAGCGTGCGCAAGCCGGTGATCGCCGGGGTGAGCGGCTTCGCGCTGGGTGGCGGCTGCGAGCTCGCGATGATGTGCGACATCATCATCGCGGCCGACACCGCGAAGTTCGGCCAGCCCGAGATCAAGCTCGGCATCATCCCCGGCGCCGGCGGCACGCAGCGGCTGCCGCGCGCGGTCGGCAAGGCGAAGGCGATGGACCTGGTGCTGACGGGCCGCATGATGGATGCGGCCGAGGCCGAACGCTCGGGCCTGGTGTCGCGCGTGGTGCCGGCGGCCGAGCTGCTGGGCGTGACGCTGGCGGCGGCGCAGGCGATCTGCGAGTACGGCGGGCCGAGCGTGATGATGGCCAAGGAGGCGCTGAACCGCGCCTACGAGGGGCCGCTCGCGGAGGGCATCCAGTTCGAGCGCCGCATGTTCCATGCGCTGTTCGCGACCGAGGACCAGAAGGAAGGGATGGATGCGTTCGTCAACAAGCGCAAGGCGAATTTCAAGCACCGGTAGTTTGGGCGCGGAAGGCGGGTGCGGGGAGGCTGTGGTGCGCCGTCGGGTGCGGTCTTCGCCCCTCTCGGGGCGAAGACTCCCCTGCGCTGACTGGTTTCATGGCCCGTCGCCCAAACTCCCGCCACTCACTTCGTT
>NZ_JBFUFQ010000459.1:0-1699 GCF_056403355.1 Rhizobacter sp. P2_H3
CTGATGGCGGGCGCGCGAAGCTTCCCCGGCAACCCGAACGACGGCCATGTGCTGTGCGAGCAACTGGAGCAGACCACGACGCTGCTGCAGGACATTGGGCGCTGTCCGAAGCAGGTCATCGTCGACCTGGGCTACCACGGCGTGGACGCCGACAACCCGGGCGTGCAGATCATGGCGTGCGCTGGTCGTGCCAGACGATCGGGTTGTGCACCGCCTCACCGGCACGGCCGATAGGTTGATGCGTTTGCAGGGCAGGGCATGAACTCGCCGGGGGTGCAAGGTTGCGCTTCGGACTGAAGACCGCGGCCTGTTTCGACGTGCATGTATGTCTACGGGCGCTGCATCACGTTCATTCCATGCAACCAACGCACATGTTGTGTTACTCAGGATGCACATTGCCTTCAACAGAGTTTTTCGATCGTTTTTAGGAGTACACCTTGCAGTTCAAATTCCCGAATCCGAGCTCGCCCAGATCGGCAGCACCGCTGAGCAACGCGTCGTCGCAAACTACGAAATGTGCTCCGAGCAAACAAGAATTGAAGACCCTGATATGCGAGCAGATGAGCGGATGCGATGATGCTTTGGGAATAACTCATGCGCTTCTGTCTCTACTTGATTCGGGCGGGTTTCCATGTCTGGACATTTCCGGCTGCAGCGAGCAATCGGTTCATGCAGTTCCTGAGTTTCTGATGCGGGAAATCATGGGTCATTTGTCGAACAGGCAATCAGGGCAATCGGACGAGATGACAATTCAATGGCCAACGAGTGGATTGAAAATTTACCCGGAGTGGCTTCCAGCGGTGCGAAATTGGGTTTCCAGTCTGGAATTAAAAAACAAGATCGTCGCCTATGGGGAAAGTCGTTCGCTCAAAAACGGAGGAATATTATTTGTGCAAGAGRGAACAAATGTCGGGGAGGCCGTCTACAACATAAAATTCGATGAAGAGTCGCGTGCAGAAATCATGAACTACTATTCACTCAAGAAAAATGCCAACGTCATAAAAATCAACAAAATCCGAAGCAAGGAGAAATTGGACATAGATGATCTGAGGGATGATATTTCMAGTGTAGCAAAACTTGACGATAGAAATGAGCTGGAATGCCGAATCGCACTTCTTCGTGGCGAGGAAACGTTTCACACGGAAGCATTGATTTACATGCGACATGAGAATCAAGAGGGAATAATATTATTCAACTCTCTTGGGAATGAGTATAAGCACGCGGAACTTCACTCCCTTACCGCTCCGAATCGATCCATTTATTATGTGGCCGACGACAGTCAAGCTTCTCCATCAGGGTGTCGTTTTTACTCCCTGGATCTTGGCTGCGCAATGACAGAAAGGGATGGGGATGGAAACTTCCGCCTCTCAAATGAATATATCCTGTCCCGCGCCAAGAAGAAGCTTTTTAATAACTCCGATGGGAATGCCATCGACAGCAAGATATATGAAATCAAACTGCCGGATGAATTGCTTCGTCATGCGCAAATAAGTAGATTTGTTCGCAAACATCAGAAAGGCAATCCAAACAGGCCTGTTGTTCATCGATACAAAACGCGGAATGGCATGCTCGACGAGGATCTGCAGACCTTCCGGAAACGACAATCAGTCTGCGAGCCAAGGAGTGGAAAGTCCATCAATAATCACCTCAGGAGTCGAGGTTTCCGAAATGCATCAAGCCTGCGGATTCAGTACTATCT
>NZ_JBFUFQ010000460.1:0-1692 GCF_056403355.1 Rhizobacter sp. P2_H3
TCTACACCTCGTTCAAGACCGGCGTCTGAGCGAGGCTGCGATGACCAGCACACCGCAAGCCGGTTTCCTGCGCATCGAGGACGTGGTGAAGGATTTCGGCGGCGGTGCCGTCGCGGTCAACCACGTCAGCGTCGACATCGCGAAGGGCGAGATCTTTGCGCTGCTCGGTTCGTCGGGCTGCGGCAAGACAACGCTGCTGCGCATGCTGGCGGGCTTCGAGACGCCGACCTCGGGCCGCATCGTGCTCGACGGCAAGGATCTCGCCGGCCTGCCGCCGTATGCGCGGCCGTTGAACATGATGTTCCAGTCGTACGCGCTGTTCCCGCACCTGACGGTGTGGGACAACATCGCGTTCGGGTTGCGGCGCGACCGGCTGCCGAAGGGCGAGATCGCCGAGCGGGTCGACGCGATGCTGAAGCTGGTGCAGCTCACCAAGTACGGCAAGCGCAAGCCGCACCAGCTGTCGGGCGGCCAGCAGCAGCGGGTGGCGCTGGCGCGCAGCCTGGCGAAGAAGCCGCAGCTGTTGCTGCTGGACGAGCCGCTGGGGGCGCTCGACAAGAAGCTGCGCGAGGAGACGCAGATCGAGCTGGTGAACATCATCGAGGAGGTCGGCGTGACCTGCGTGATGGTGACGCACGACCAGGAAGAGGCGATGACGATGGCCTCGCGCATCGCGGTGATGAGCGAGGGGCGCTTCCTGCAGGTCGGTCCGCCGGCCGACATCTACGAGACGCCGGCGACGCGCTTCGTGGCCGACTTCATCGGCAACGTGAACCTGATGGACGGTGCGGTCACCGAGGACCAGCCGGACCACGTGGTGATCACCTGCCCCGATTGCACGCACTACGTGGGCCACGGCATCACCGGCACCGAGGGCATGGAGGTGACGGTGGCGCTGCGGCCCGAGAAGATCCAGCTCTCGCGCCAGGCACCCGACGGCGAGCACGGGCCGCACAACCGAGCCCGCGGCAAGGTCAAGAACCTCGCGTACTTCGGCAGTTTCACGGTGTTCCACATCCAGCTGCCCAGCGGCGCGATGCTGAAGGTCAGCCAGAACAACGCCGAGCGGCATCGCGACGACGTGCTCACCTGGGACGACGAAGTCTGGGCGCATTGGTCGCCTTCGGCTCACGTGGTGCTGACGCAATGAGAGCGCCGAGCTGGTGGAGAGGGAGAAGCGCCGTCATCGGCATTCCGTATCTGTGGCTGCTGGTGTTCTTCCTGGCGCCCTTCCTGATCGTGCTGAAGTACAGCGTGTCGGAAATGGGCGCCGTGACGCCGAACGACATCACGAGCGTCGCCGATGGCGCACTGAAGATCACGCTGAAGTTCGGCAACTACGTCTTCATGACCGGCGACGCGCTGTACTTCAAGGCATACGTGTCGAGCCTGAAGTTCGCGGCCATCACCACCCTGCTCTGCCTGGCGATCGGCTACCCCTTCGCCTATTTCATGGCCCGGGCGAAGCAGTCGCTGCAGCCGGCGCTGCTGATGCTGGTGATGCTGCCGTTCTGGACGTCCTTCCTGCTGCGCGTCTATGCCTGGAAAGGCCTGCTCGAGGAAGGCGGTTGGGTGCATCGCATCGTCGTCGGGCYCGGCCTGGACCAGTTGCTGGTGCGCGCCGACATGATCGACGTGCCCGGCAAGCTGATGAACACGCCCTTCTCGCTCGTGATCGGCATGACCTACACC
>NZ_JBFUFQ010000461.1:0-1682 GCF_056403355.1 Rhizobacter sp. P2_H3
TTGCGGCGCAATCACTAGTGCGGGCGTCTGTTGGTGTCTCATTGGGCTTCTCCGAGCTAACAACACGGACCCGGGCAACGCTGGGGGGCTACGCACCCGACCACTGGCTGCCCCGCTTCGGCACACGTTGCCTTCATAGGTCGTGCGCGATGCCGGTTTCGCGAAGTTCGCCCGGACGGCGACCGGCTGCTCGCAAGCGAGGCGGCGAACATACACTGTCGGCCACGAGCAGTCCGTCGCGACCGGCTGCTTTCGGGCATGCTGCCCTCGTCGTCACTGGCCCAACGGTCCGAGTCTCCACGGATTGAGCAAGCTCTTGCGGCGCGTATCGAATGCGTGGGCTGAAGATCGTTCGCTCGACGTCAACCGCTTGCCGTTTGCTGTCCGCATTGAGTACCCTCTCACCGCTGCCCGGGCGGGCAGCAAAAGTGTCGTAAGCACTTGGCATGTCGGTAGGGTAGTTGCAGCCAAGCGCCGCAGCGACGAGCCCTGTGTCCAATTTAATTGGAGGCCGCATGCCTACCCTTCCACTATTGAAAGAGACAGAAAACACAAAAGAGTCGATGGAAGCCTATGTGAGGTCGACCCTCATTCCGGCGCTGGAGAACCACTATTTTCAGAGATTGAACCTCTGCGAGTCGTTGCGGAGGTGGTGGCAGGCTGCTCATGCGGCGCAAGGAATGGACGACCCTGTTAGGGAAAATGAGCCTGACGAGGCGGTATATCTTACGCCGGCATTGTTGGGGGGGCATAGGCAAATAGCGGCAGCATATTTTGATAAACTAGAAGAGTATTCGATGATTGGGGAAGAGGACAAGAAGAAAAAGGAAGACGTACGGTCGGAGGTACTGGATAAAGCAAGCCAGCTTCGGGCCTCAACTCTGCGCCTCGATGGCAAGGCATCCGAGTATCGAGAAGCATATAGGGCATGGCAGGATGCCGTCCCAGAGGGGCGAAAACGTACTACTGCCGAAAGTTCACAGCTACGCAGGCTGCGTAATTCACTCTCTGCCATAATATCGGCCTACAACAGAAATGTGGTTTATTCGGAGAATTGTAGGGAACTGACGCGCGACGCCTTTCGTTCATACCCCGAAAAATTCGTGCCCACTCGACATTACTATCGGGAGGCTCACAAAGGAGAATGGCCAATGTATTTCTATGAATACGATGACGTTGGCCTGGAGTTCCACATCCACTACGATAGCAAGGGTGAAAGGATAACGTCAGTAAATATTAAGATGAGCTATGATATAACAGGGAAGAAGGCCTCTCATGCGCCGCTGGTTACTGAATATCTGCTGAGGAAATATCCGCCCGTTTTGGATGCGAGGCAGATAACAACGCTGCCACGGGAAGAAATTACAGTCCCTAGAAAGTAAGGCGCAATTGCACAATGCTCAACGCCCGCTGCTAAGAGTAGGCAGGAAGGACGACAACCGCTGCGGGACTTCGTTGATAACCCCAAAGATGCGAGCGGAYGACAGCGCCCTGTTCTTGTCAACGCTGGCAGGCCGTCCGCCCTTCTGTGCTGGCGGCGTAGTGAGATTCAGTCAACAGTTGCCACACATCCTTATTCAACCGCTGCGGTGCTTTGAGGTTGGTGGAAGTTGCTTGGTTGACTGACCCGATATTGTCTCAAGGGAGTTCTCACTCTTCGCCTGCAGCACCTTTCTCTGTGG
>NZ_JBFUFQ010000462.1:0-1681 GCF_056403355.1 Rhizobacter sp. P2_H3
TTTCCCGTTGTGCTTGCACTGAATAGGCATTCCACTTCTTTCTGCTTTACTTTGCAGATCGGCTCCAACGGCTCAAACTCCGCCATTTCCAAAGGATCGGACTCAGGCTTAAACATGGCGACGACCGGGGAGGCCTGTTTGATTGCGAACACAGAAGCGGCGACAAGCAGCAGCGGCGACAAGAGGCCAAGGATACCCGCAATCAAGCAGAGTGGCAGCAAGATAGTCAACTTTAACGCAAACGGCTTTAAGTTGCTGCAAATTCTATAGGTTGCGCGCAACGCAAAAGCCGAGAACGCCAGAACGATGATAGCCGCAAAACCGCGGGCGGAATTGGAGGGGTAATAGCGGATGACTTTATCTGCACCCATGATGGGTCCAATCATCGTCGTTCGGTACAGCACGGAATACATGAGGCTCGCTATCAATGCTATGGAGAAGCAAGTCGCGACAAAGAGTCGAATCCTCCTCAGTTCTTTAGGTTTTTTCAGCCACGGCAGCACTGCAACACCGCAAAAAAACAGTCCTACAGAAATTGTGGGCAAGAATCTTTCAACGTAGTCCGCAACATTGACGGCTTTAACAAGAAGATTCATCCACTCGTGCCTGGAGCTGGCGGTAAGTTCAAAGGCTACGGGAGAAATGGCACTAAAAAGGGCGGAGGTCGCTATCAAAGCAGTTGCCCAGGGTAAAACTTTCTGCTCCTCCTGCAATTTCCAGAGTCTCGTCGAAGGTTCCGAACGAAAAAGCACAAGCAGCCCTAGGGCGAAGGTTCCGATTGATTGCAATGTGAAGCTAACAATTGCGTTCAAAAGGTCCTCGATTTCCTTTAACCAAGGAATTGCCGGCTTTCTCTCTTCCGTAGGCCGGTTTGTGATTGTTTTTGGTCGCTGCCTTTTGAGTCGTGACCTTTTCGGCCATCGGGACGACATACGTGGCCGCATACTCATGAATTACTCCCTTATGGCAACGGGTAAGGTCAAGGAATGCCAATCAAGCAGTCAGCACTTTCATCGTTCTCAAGCGGGGTTACAAGAACGCCCCTAATGGCCTTATCTCCGCCTGAAGTATCTGGCAAATGTCCCGAAGGCTACTTGCCCCCCTTAACAAGCGTGCAGTACGCGACCCTAACAGCGGCAACCGTCTGAAGGAATCAGCAAAAGACTGATTCGGTGCCATTGTTGATCCGAGACGCGTCAGGCCGCGCTGGCATACACCCTCTCCAAGTCCCGTTGAACACCGGGTGACAGGCCGGTCCGTGAAGTGAGCGTTGGCGCGGCTTTGCGGCCGATTCTCAATTCCAAGGAACTCGCTTTCGCAGCCGATCCAGCCCGTGGCCCGCAAGCGAATTCCAAGCACCCTGCGTCGGTGCCGAGCGCCGGCATCACGCCGGACGCACTCGCCTCAGCGGCTTTGCAATGTACCGCAACCCAATGAAATCAATGAGTTGCGATGCTGCTACCAAAATCGCTACTCCAAAGTACAGGACATGGCAACTTGAATCGCCCCGGGTTCCGAGGAGGCTCCTTCGATTGAGAGAATGGAGCAATGAGGAAGTCCCCGAAGTTTTCACCCGAGGTGATGGAGCGCGCGGTGCGCATGGTTCTGGAGTCGCAGGGCCAATACGAGTCGCAGTGGGCGGCCATTGAGTCGATCGCCGGCAAGATCGGCTGCACGAGCG
>NZ_JBFUFQ010000463.1:0-1664 GCF_056403355.1 Rhizobacter sp. P2_H3
CGGTCCGGCAGGGCGCGGCCGGATGGCGGTGCCGTGAGCGCGCTGCACATCGCGACGCCGCATGACGTGACGCCCGAAGCGGCGCTCGGGGCGATCCGCGCGCACCGCGGCCCGATCCTGCTCGACCTGGACGAGACGCTGTACCTGCGCAACTCGACCGAGGACTTCATCGACTCGGCCCGCCCGCGCCTGGCGGCGCTGCTGCTGCTGCGCCTGCTCGACGCGCTCAAGCCGTGGCGCTGGACCGGCGGCGAACCGACGCGCGACGTGTGGCGCGTGCGCCTGGTGATGGGCTGCTTCCCGTGGATCGCCCGGCGCTGGCGGGCGCGGGTCGCCGCGCTCGCCGGCGCCCATGCCAACCGGCGCCTGCAGGCGGCGCTCGACGCGCCCGGCGCCACGACCACCCCCATCATCACGACCGCCGGCTTCCACCCGATCGTCGCGCCGCTGGTCGCCGCGCTCGGGCTGCCGCAGGCGCAGATCGTCGCGGCGCGCCTGTCGTGCTTCGCCGACCGGCGCGACGGCAAGCTGCACATGGTGGTGGGCGCGCTCGGCGGCGAGACGGTCGCGCGCGCGCTGGTGCTGACCGATTCGGCGCAGGACCTCGGCCTGTTGAACGCCTGTGCCCACCCGCTGCGGGCGGTGTGGCCCGAGGCACGCTACCGCCACGCGCTGAGCGGCGTGTACCTGCCGGGCCAGTACCTCACGCACGTCAAGCGGCCGGGCGAGCGCTACATCGTGCGCGGCGTGCTGCAGGAGGACTTCGCGTTCTGGGTGCTGTGCTCGACGGCGCTGGCGGCCTCGCCGGTGCCGCACGTGGCCGGCCTGCTGTTCCTGCTGGTGTCGTTCTGGGCCATCTACGAGCGCGGCTATGTCGACAACGATGCGAGCGGCGCGCGCTTCGAGGCCGAACCGAAGCTGAGCGCCGCCTTCCACGAGCACGGCATCGCCACGCCGCGCTGGGCGCCGTGGCTGTGGGCCCTCGGCTGCGGCGCGATCGGCGCGGCGTTGGTGCGCTGGCCGGATCCGCTGCAGGCGGCTGACCTGGCGGCCTGGGTCGCGGTGCTGGCCGCCACGCAGCTCTGGTTCACCGGCTACAACCGGGTCGACAAGGCCACCCGCGTGTGGCTGTTCGCCGGCCTGCAGTTCGCGCGCGCGGCGGCCTTCGTCGTGCTGGTGCCGATCGTGCCGATCGGGGCCGCCGCGCTCGGTGCGCACGTGCTCGCCAAGTGGGTGCCGTACCACGTCTACCGGCTGAGCGGCAAGGCCTGGCCGGAGGCGCCTTTCCACCTGATCCGGTTGATGTTCTTCGTGGTGCTGGCCGCGCTGCTCACCTTCGCGCTCGGCTGGTCGGCGATCTTCAACGTGAGCGCGCTCGCGCTGCTGGTGTGGAACCTGTTCCGTGCGCAGCAGGAACTGGCGACGGCCATCGCGGCCGCGCGCCGCCTGGACCGGCCGCCCATGCCGCCGCCGTCATGAGCATCAGCGTGTGCATCGCGACCTACCGCCGGCCCGAGCGGCTCGGCGCGCTGCTGGACGACCTGGTCGCGCAGCAGTGCCTGCCCAGCCAGGTGGTGGTGGTCGACAACGACGCACGCGGCACGGCGCGTGCCGTCGTCGAGCGGCGGCGTGCGGCCGGTGCGCCGTTCGCGATCGACTACGAC
>NZ_JBFUFQ010000464.1:0-1600 GCF_056403355.1 Rhizobacter sp. P2_H3
GCGGCATCCATGCGAACGGGCTGAGCCTGGCGCGCAAGCTGGTGGAGCGGCTGCCGAAGGGGTATCTGACCGAGGTGCAGCCGGGGCTGAGCTACGGCGAGGCGCTGCTGGCGCCGACAGTGCTGTACTCGCCGGTGACCGAGGCGCTGTACAAGGCCGGCATCCAGCCGCACTACTGCGCCAACATCACCGGCCACGGCTGGCGCAAGCTGCTGCGGCATCCGGCGAAGCACACGTATCGCATCCACAGCGTGCCCGAGGTGACGCCGGTGCTGAAGTTCATCCAGCAGCATGCGAAGCAGGACGATCAAGAGGCGTACAGCACGCTGAACATGGGCGCGGGGTTTGCGATCTTCGTGAAGGCCGAGGATGCGCAGCGCACGGTGGAAGTGGCGCAGGCCGCGGGCGTGAAGGCGATGGTGGCGGGCGCGGTCGAGGCGGGGCCGAAGCGGCTGCTGATCGAGCCGCTGAACATCGAGTTCGGCGACGATTCTTTGCAGCTGCGCTGAGAAGGCCTCTGCCCGTCGCCTACAATCCGCCGCGACGGGCCTCCCCGCATGGAAGCACGGCCAACCGGGTCAGGTCGGGAACGAAGCAGCCCTAACTGTTGCGACCAGTGCCGGGGGTAAGGCTCGTCACCCCTCCCTCTCCTCTTTGGGTTCGACAAGTACTGCGCTCGCCCACCTCCGTTCGGGCTGAGCCTGTCGAAGCCGGCGAGGAAAGCAACTCCCGCTCACTCGAGTTGCACGCTTCTGAGCGGTCACCCTCCTTCGATGGAGCGCATGCTTCTGGCCAGCGGATCCAGTTCGAATTCGGCTTCGAAGGCGGCGCGAAACCTCGTGCGAACCTGCGCAGGCGCTCTCCTGATGTATTCAAGAGCCTTGGCCAAAGCATCGGAATCCAAGCCTTTGAGGTACGAGATTGCAGCCGCAGGGCTCTCAGGTGCCAATCCGTCCTGAGCGGCGAACCTCGGGCGAAGGGCGGTCCAAACGACGGCATCAACGTTCCGAGTTGCTGCCCAGGAGGCGATGAGGTCAGCGCCATGAGAATGTCGTGGAGCAGGTCCAGGCCATAGTCCAACAGCGTGGATCGGCGACCCCTCTCTACCAGCAAGAGCTGATTGGGCCTCCTCCGGTGAACCATAGTCCATCTCAGTCCAAAGCGTAGGAACCGCCCGGGCACCAAGTGTCAAGACCAGCGTCAACCGCCCGTTCTTCGAGGTTCTTGCGAACTCGACGGGCAGTTCTGGGCCATCGGACCTCCAGTCGCCCACACAGCGGAGTACACCGGGGTCCCAGACCAGCGAGCCCCAACCAATACAAGCGATCATCCTTACCCTCATCGTTCAAAACGTGACAGCCCCTTCTATCTCGCACGACGACGACGCTGAACGACGCGCCATTGGAGGTGAGATGGACCAGTGGTGGTAGGTGGAGTCGACGTTAAGCATGGTCATTGAGCAGTCGATGGAGGTTGGTCATCAACTTAGCTTCGACCTCCGCCAGCGACATCGACCAAATCTCGGCCAGCACTCCGCACACCTTCCATGCATCCCATGGCTTTAGAGGAGCCCCGCCGTCGGAGGTGAACGGCCCATCAG
>NZ_JBFUFQ010000465.1:0-1580 GCF_056403355.1 Rhizobacter sp. P2_H3
ACCTTGTTGAAGCCGAGCTTCTGGTCGTCGTACGGGCCGACCCATTCGGCGGCGTCGATGGTGCCCTTCTCCAAGGCGGGGTAGATGTCGCCGCCGGGGATGTTCTGCGGCACCGCGCCGATGCGCTCCAGCACGCGGCCGCCGAAGCCGCCGATGCGCATCTTCAGGCCCTTCATGTCGGCCAGCGACTTGATCTCCTTGCGGAACCAGCCGCCCATCTGCGCGCCGGTGTTGCCGCCGGGGAAGTTGACGATGTTGTACTGGTGGTAGAACTCGCGCATCAGCTTCAGGCCGTTGCCCTCGACCATCCACGCCGTCATCTGGCGGGAGTTCAGGCCGAACGGGATCGCGCAGCCGAGCGCGAAGGTCTCGTCCTTGCCGAAGAAGTAGTACGGCGCGGTGTGCGCCATCTCSACGGTGSCGTTCTGCACSSCRTCGACCACGCCGAAGGCCGGCATGATCTCGCCGGCCGCGTGCACCGAGATCTGGAACTTGCCGCCSGWSAKCTCGCCGACCTTCTTCGCGAAGACYTCGSCGSCGCCGWAGATGGTGTCGAGCGATTTCGGGAAGCTGGAGGCSAGGCGCCAGCGCAGGGCCGTCTGGGCGTGGACGATGGCCGGAGCGCTGCCGGCGGCGAGCACGCCGGCCAGGCCGGTGCGGGTGATGAAGATGCGGCGTTCCATGTCTCTCTCCTCGGGGTGATGGGGCGGGGAGATTTTTTACCGAGCTTCAGGAGGGGTGGGGATGGGCTTTCCCCGTTGGGGAAAGCCCGGCGGTGCTCACGGCGACAGGCGCAATCAGTTCGCTCGTTTTAAATTCGAGTAGTCAACAATTGTTTGCACGTAAAGGGCACATTTCTGAGCGAAATCCGTCGCCGCCGCTGCCAGCTCTTGGTCATCTTTGAAAATCGTTCCCGACGAAAATACCGTCGCTTGCCGATTGAAATAGTCACGCATTTTATTTAATTCCCCCCGTTTGCCTCGATCCCTCGAATGATTGCACACACCAACGCAGTCTGCCGCGAGTAGGCTGCACATATTTTTCAGCAACTGGAGGTTGACACTTCTTTGGATAATCTCCTGCTTCACAAGATCCCCCCAAGTAATCGCATCTTGACCATAGTCCTCCCGCCGTCTACCGGACGTCCGCAATTGAGGATCGTTCGGATCAAGGGGCTTGCAATACTTGTCCCTCCCCACGGAGGAAGGCACGCCTGTAGCAACACTATCCGCGTCTTCATGCATCACAGTTTTGATCGACTTGCGCGTCAATTCAGCCGTCTTCGCCTTCGATTTCTCGCTCAACTTCTCCTGCATTCTGTAGGCGTTGACTTCGAGGGTCTCAGCACAAATTTTCTTACTAACCTCTTTATGTTGCAGAAGATTTATTTCGGGAATTTTATGGCTTTCGTATTTTTTTCCACTATTAATTTTATCTCTCGCCTGAGAGATCCATTTCTCTGACGCCTTGGTATTCTTCGCCTCCTTCTCAGATCGATGCAAGATCCTCTGAGGCCCCTTCATCAATTCAACCTCGCCTCCCCTCTCAGTTACAGTGGTGGCCTCAGACTTGATATCCCC
>NZ_JBFUFQ010000466.1:0-1562 GCF_056403355.1 Rhizobacter sp. P2_H3
CTTCCAGGCGCAACGAGAGCATCGCGGGATCGGCTTGCACCGTGAGCCGGGTATCGGCCGGCCAACGCAATGTGCTCAGCGTTGCTTCATCGGCGCGCAGAACGATCGCACCGGAGGGATTGGCCATGAAAGCCTGCACGAGGGTCGAGTCGGGAGACGCCAGCAGACTGAAGCCTTCGACCCGGGTGTCGCCACGCAACCCCAGGGGTCCGATCGCCGAGGCACCGGCCATCGCCAGGGTGGCCGAACCGGCCTGCAGTTCGAGTCCCAGCGGGACCGCCGGAACCTGCAAGGTCGCCGCGAGCGTCAGCACGACAGCCACCGCCAACATCGGTGCCAGCACACGCCCCAGGCCGCGTCCAGCCGCAGCGCGCTGCTCCGCGAGCACGTTGTCGACGATGCGCAGTCGCTCCTGGAGATCCTTCAGTTCGGTGAGCGGCGCATCGGGGGTCCGCAAGCGGGCGGCCAATTGCCCGGCCAGCAACTTTCGTTGCGAAGCAAGCTCGTCAGTCATCCAGCGCCCCGAGCACCGTGAATCGGAGCATGGGGAGGGCCTGGCGGCTGTCTGCGTCGACGGCCTGCACATCAACGGCAAAGCCCTTGCCATCGGCGGGCATCGGGATGGCGATGCTCAGCCGTTGCCACGGATAGCGTTGCGCATCCGGCACGTCGATCCAGCGCGCAGGCCCTCCCTCCCCGAGGCGGTAGCTGCGCCACGCGAGCGAGGCGATGCGAACCGAGGCGCGAACCGTGGCCACTGCATCCGGCTGCGCCAGGGCGGAAGCCGAGAGCGCCACCGGAGCCGCAGCCGGGCCACCTGCAGCACCGGTGCGACGCGTCAGTGCGAGGAAGCCCAGGTCGCTCGCTCGCAGGCGTGTTGCACCCAGCATCGGCGCAGGGTCCCAGCTCAGCGGCTGACCCGCCAGCAAGTCCGCCTCGACCCGGTAGAACGGCGATGACGGCATCGGCTGCACCACGAGCCGCAGCGGTGCCCGGGCAGCGGCTTGCAACAGCAACGTGCCTGCGGCCTTCTCTCCCGTCAGTCCGGCACCGCGCGTGAGCGATACCAACTCGACGAACGATTGCGAGACTGTCCTGTCGTAGAAGCCCTCGCAGCGCTCGGGCCCTGCCATCGGACCATACGGCGGCTGGCGCGAGGTGCTCGGGTGCAACGTCGAACAATCGACACCCCATGCCGTCGTCACATGCGCGGCCATCACGATCGCGACCAGCAGGCGGGACAAGCGCTGGCTCACGAGCGCGTGGGAGGCGCCCTCGTGCCAGATGCCGAAAATCCTGTCGACGAAGTCCATGGGTCGCCTGCCGCAGTCTGTCGACGCCTCGGGTCCATGCGCCGCGGGTCAGGCTAGGCGGATGCCTCGCCCCATGCATCCCCAAGAGTAAGTACGGTCAGTCCAGCCGCGCCTCGATGTCTGGGTCGCTGGCGCCAGCGCCCAGCAGTTGCGCCATGACGGCCTGCCCGCCCGCATAGAACTCGCAGAGTGGGGCACAGTCGCAAAAGCTGAAGCGACCCTGTCGATTCTGCTGCTCCTCCTTCGTCG
>NZ_JBFUFQ010000467.1:0-1555 GCF_056403355.1 Rhizobacter sp. P2_H3
GCAGCGGCGTCGACGGCGGCGTGTCGTCCGGCCACGGCACCAGCACCTCGCCGGTGCCGGCGCGCAGCGCACTGTCGACCTTCAGCCAGCCGCCCTGCACCAGGCCCACCAGCAGCGGCACCAGGTTGACCGGCTGGCCCTCGACCGAGAGCTTCAGCCCGAGCCGGAACCAGTCGCCGCCCGGCTCCTGCTGCAGGTCGACGGTCCAGTCGTCGGCCTCGTGCAGCTCGAACGGGAAGTCGTCGTCGACCTCGACCAGCCAGCCCTGCTCCTTCAGGCGCGGCACCTCCTGCGTCAGCAGGTGCGCCCACTGGTCGCGCTGCTGCGGCACGAAGATCATCGGCTGCCCCTCCAGCGCGACGCCGTAGCCGGCGCTGACGATGCGTCCGCTGCCGAAGCTCGACTGCCGCTGCATCGCCGCGCCCGCCGCGAGGCTCCATGGCCGCAGCCGCAGCGGGTCGGCCATCGCGCGCACCGCGGCCGCCTCGGCATCGGCATCGCGGTCGAAGCGCGTCAGCTGCGCGGTGGTGGCACCGCTGACGCGGGTCGCGTCGAGGAAGGTGGTCTCGGCCGGGGCGGCGGGCAGGTGGTAGTCGATCGGCGGCATGCCCGGCACGCGGTAGCGCAGCAGCAGCTGCACCGAGGCCTGGCGCGGCGCATGGTCGCTGACCAGCGGGCGGCTCGCGCGGGTGCCGAAGCGCTGGTGCAGCATCGCCTCGGAGGCCGCATCGACGCAGGTGCCCAGCCGCAGCACCGGCACCAGCGGCAGCGTGCCGAGGTTGCGCAGCGCGCGCGCCTGCTCGTCGGGCACCGGCAGCTGCAGCCCGCGCTGCGCGGCCAGCTCCTGCAGGCGGTCGGTGAACGACGACAGCAGCTCGGCCGGCACCGGCGGCATGCGCGTCAGCCAGTCGATCACCGGCGCCTCGGCCGGCACGCCCTGCAACGCGGCCGGCCGCAGCGTCAGCCCACCGAGGTCGATCGCCTGCGGCTCGGGCAGCATCACGATGACCACCGGCTCGTCGGCAGGGCCGCGCCACTGCGTGTGCCAGTCGCCCATCTCGTCGGCGAACCAGTGCAGCGAGACCGGCAGCGGCTCGTCGATGCGCTGCGCCACCGCGCCGGGCGGGTGCGGCAGCTCGCCGAGCAGCGGCGGCACGATCCACGCCCGCCCGCTGCGCAGGATCAGCTCGATCACCGCCAGCGCATCGCGGCCGCGCAACGGCAGCGAGCCGGTGCTGGCGTTCGGGCCGAGCAGCGGCAGCAACGCGGCCAGGATCTCCAGGTCGGCCGGCGCCAGGTAGGCGGGCCGGTTGCGCAGCATGTCGATCACGCTCGGCGAGTGCGGCCGGTGCGAGCCGAGCTCGCCGGTGCGCCGCAGGCTGCCGAGGTGCAGCGTCAGCACCAGCGTGCCGGCGCGCGCGTTCAGCACATACATCAGCGTGCGCTGCGGTGCCGTGGCGGCGCCGGGCGGCGGCAGCGGCCGGCCGGCGATGTCGGCCAGCTCGGCCAGCCAGAGGCGCACCGGACGCGGCCACTCGTCGGCGCTGGGCACCGG
>NZ_JBFUFQ010000468.1:0-1555 GCF_056403355.1 Rhizobacter sp. P2_H3
GCCACTGGTTGAGCCGCTCGCGCATCTCGCCGGCCGCCTTGCGGGTGAACGTGATCGCGAGGATCTCCTGCGGGCGCGCGCCGTCGAGCAGCGCCCGCACGATGCGCGACACCAGCATCCAGGTCTTGCCCGCGCCGGCGCAGGCCTCGACGACGACGCTGCGCTGCGGGTCGCAGGCGATCGCATAGAACGCCTCGCGCGAGACCGGCGCGCCGTCCGCCTGGTAGGCCGGGGCGTTCATCGCGCGCTCCATTGGTCTTTGCGGCACAGCCCGCGCGCCTCGCAGAACTCGCAGACGCGGCCCTCGCCGAGCGCCGGCAGCCCCGCGCCGGCGCGGATGCGGGCCAGCTCGCCGGCAAGCCCGTCGACCAGCGCCTGCGCGCTCGCCTCGACCTCGGGATGCACCACCTGGCGGATCTCCTGGCCGGCATCGAGCAGCAGGTAGACGGCCTGCAGCGGCGCCTCGGTGTGCGGGCGCATCAGCGCGGCGTAGAACGCGAGCTGCGTGTCTTCGAGCGGCTGGCGCACCTGCTGGCGCAGCGCGCTCTCGCTGCCGGTCTTGTAGTCGATCAGCTCCAGCACCCGCGCACCGGCTTCGCGGCGGTGGTCGACGCGGTCGATGCGGCCGTGCAGCGTGACGGCCGCCGGTGCCGGCAGCTCGACCTCGTGCGCCTGCTCGCCTTCGGCCCATTCGATGCCTTGCGCATCGCGCTCGTGCAGCCACGCGACATAGCGCGGCGCGAGCTGCTCGAAGCTGGCGCCGTAGGGCAGGAAATCCTCGTCGGCGAGGCCGGCGCGGTCCTGCATCGTGCGGCCCAGCTGCAGCAGCCGGTCGGTCTCGTCGGCCGGCGTGCCGGGGGCGGAGCGGGTCTCGTGGAAGGCCTGCAGCACCGCGTGCAGCCAGTTTCCGTAATCGCGCTTCTCGACCTCTTCATCGAGCTCGCCGGGCTCGCGCAGCTTCAGCAGGTGCAGCGCATGGAAGCGGTACGGGCAGGCGCGCAGCGCCTCGCAGGCACTGGCCGACAGCTTGCCGGGCAGCAGCGCGCCGGCCGACGGCGACGGCATGAAGACCGGCTGCGGCTCGATCGCCTGCGATGCGCGCGGATCGGCCCACGCGTCGAGGCTGCGCGACACCTTCTGCAGCGCGAGCGCCAGCCGCTCGACCAGCGGGCTGGCCGACAGCGGTTCGCTGCCGTCGACGTGCCGGCGCAGCAGCGTGACCTGCGCGGCATGCATCGCATGCGCGAACGACAGGGCCTCGCGCTCGCGGCGGCTGGCCGCGCTCGGCAGGCCGAGCGCGACGGCCTGCGCATCGCTGATGAACGGCAGCGGATCGACGCCGGCGCCCAGGTGGCGCTCGTCGGCCCCGGGCAGCACCAGCGCCGCGAACGGCCGCAGCGTGGCGTGCGCGAGCGGCGTGATCACGACCGCCGGCTGCGGCGGCGCCGGCGGCACGAACGAGGCCTCCTCGAGCACGCCGTCGACCCACTGGCGCAGCTGCTCCAGCGTCATCGAGGTCTGGCCCGCCTGCGCCGGCCAGCCGCTGCCCTCCGAC
>NZ_JBFUFQ010000469.1:0-1529 GCF_056403355.1 Rhizobacter sp. P2_H3
GCATCAGGCAGCGCCATCTTCTGCATGTCGGCATCGCCCGGGAACACCGTCGGGTTGCTCGCCACCTCGGGCTTGATGAACTTGCGCGATTCCTTGTTCGGGTTCGCGTAGAACACCTTGTTCGTCAGCGACGCATGCACCTCGGGCTTCATGATGTAGTTGATGAACTTGTGCGCGTTGTCCGGGTGCGGCGCATCGGCGGGGATCACCATCGTGTCGAAGAACAGCACGCCGCCGGTCTTCGGGATCAGCGCCTCGATCTTCTGGCCGGTCTTGCTGTCGATCGCGCGTTGGCGGGCGATGTTGATGTCGCCCGACCAGCCGAGCGCCACGCAGATCGAGCCGTTGGCCATGTCGTTGATGTAGCCCGACGAGCTGAACAAGGTCACCGACGAACGGATCTTCTTCAGCAGGTCCGGCACCGCCTGGTAGTCGCCGGCGTTGCGCGAGAACGCCGGCTTGCCGAGATAGTGCATCGCGGCCGGCACGATGTCGGTCGGCGAATCGAGGAAGGACACGCCGCACGACTTCAGCTTGCTGATGTACTCCGGCTTGAACACCAGGTCCCAGGCGTTGTCGGGCATCGGCAGGCTGCCGAGCGCGGCCTTCACCTTGTCGACGTTGATGCCCACCGTGGTGTAGCCCCACAGCCAGTCCACCATGTAGTCGTTGCCCGGGTCCAGCTTGGCGAGCGTCGCCTGGGTCTGCGGGTCCATGTTCTTCAGGTTCGGCAGCTTGCTCTTGTCGAGCTTGCGCAGCAGCCCGCCGTCGGCCTGCAGCTTGGCCCAGTACGACGACGGCACGACCACGTCGTAGCCGCTCTTGCCGGCCACCAGCTTCGCATGGACGATCTCGTTGTTGTCGAAGTTGTCGTAGCGCACCTTGATGCCGGTCTCCTTCTCGAAGTTGGCCAGCGTGTCCTCGGCGATGTAGTCGGACCAGTTGTAGATGTTGATGACCTTGTCTTCCTCCTGCGCAACGGCCGCCGTGCCCCACAGCATTGCAGCCACCGCACATCCCAATGCACCGAACACCTGCTTCATGGTCATGTCCTTCGTGTTGAGAGAAATCCGAACCTGAATCGTCGAACGCAAGATCAGAGCCAGCCGCGCTGCCTGACGTCGGCGAGGGTGAGGTCGAGGCACTTGCGGATCAGCGCGACCATCTCGTCGACCTGCGCGATCGTCATCACGAGCGGCGGTGCGACGATCATGCGGTCGCCGACCGCGCGCATGATCAGCCCGTTGCCGAAGCAGTGGCCGCGGCACACCATGCCGACTTCGAGCGCGCTGTCGAACACGCGGTTGGCCGACTTGTCCTTCACCAGCTGCAGCGCACCCATCATTCCGCAGGTCTGCGCCTCGCCGACCAGCGGATGCTCGCCGAGCTCGGCGAAGCGCGCCGCGAGATGCGGCCCGAGCTCGGTGCGCACGCGGTCGACCAGCCCCTCGCGCTGGATCAGCCGGATGTTGGCCAGCGCCACCGCGCACGCCACCGGGTGCCCGGAGTAGGTGTAGCCGTGGTTGAAC
>NZ_JBFUFQ010000470.1:0-1529 GCF_056403355.1 Rhizobacter sp. P2_H3
GCCGTACACCGAGAACCCGTGAATCTGTTTGAAGATCTGCTCGGCGAACGCCTTCTCATATCCGCGGCTCGTCATTCCATCGACGATGCGGTCATAGTGCTTGGCCAGCCCACCCTTGCGTTTCCACGCGGCCATGTCTCGGCGTAGCCCGTCGGCCTCCCCTGCCGTGTAGCCAGCGGCCAGCATCGCGATCTGCATCACCTGCTCCTGGAACACGGGAACGCCCAGCGTTCGGCCCAGCGCCTCTTCCAACGCAGCGCTCGGATAGGTGACTGGCTCAAGGCCTTGCCGCCGGCGGATATACGGGTGCACCATGCCACCGACGATGGGCCCGGGGCGCACGATCGCGACCTGAACCACCAGGTCATAGAAGCAACGCGGCCGGTGCCGCGGCAGCATGCTCATCTGTGCACGGCTTTCGATCTGGAACACCCCGACGGTGTCGGCCTTGCAGATCATGTCGTAGGTCTCGGTGTCCTCAGCCGGTATGTCCTGCATGCCGAAGACGGTCTGCTGCCGCTCTCCGATGAAATCCAGCGCCTTGCGAATGGCGGTGAGCATCCCGAGCGCCAGGCAGTCCACCTTTAGAAGGCCCATGGCGTCCAGGTCGTCTTTGTCCCACTCGATGACGGTCCGATCGGCCATCGAAGCGTTCTCGATCGGAACGATGCGAGAGAGCGGCCCCTTCGTCAGCACCATGCCGCCAGTGTGCTGACTCAGGTGGCGCGGAAAACCGAGGAGCTGCCAGGTCAACTGCAGCAGCTGCTGGACGCGAAGATCGTCGGGCTCGAGGCCAGCCTCACGTACGCGGTCGTCGGCGATGTCGGAGCCGTCCCACCACTGATGCCCCTTCGCGATGGTGTTCACCTCGTCCAGCGAGAAGCCGAGCGCTTTCCCGACGTCACGGATCGCGCTCTTCGGCCTGTACGAGATGACCACGCCGGTGATCGCTGCACGATCGCGCCCGTACTTGTTGTAGAGGTACTGCAGCACCTCTTCGCGCCGCTCGTGCTCGAAGTCGATGTCAATGTCAGGTGGCTCGTTGCGCTCCTTCGAGATGAAGCGCTCGACCAGCACCGACATGCGTGCCGGGTCGACCTCGGTCACGCCGACGCAGTAGCAGATCACCGAGTTCGCAGCAGAGCCACGACCCTGGCAGAGGATGCCGCGAGACCTCGCAAACATCACGATGTCGGCGACCGTCAAGAAGTAGTGTTCGTAGCGCAGCTCTGCCACCAGGGACAGCTCGTATTCGATCAGCTGTTGGACCTTCGCCGGCATGCCTTGGGGCCACCGTTGCCCCGCGCCTTCGTAGGTGATCTTGCGCAGGTAGCTCGCCGGCGTGTGCCCTGCGGGAACGACCTCGTCGGGGTACTGGTACTTCAACTCGTCCAACGAGAAGCAGCACCGCGCCGTGACGTTGAGCGTCTCATCGAGCAAGTCCGCCGGGTAGGTCTGTGCCAGCCGAAGGCGCGTGCGCAGGTGGCGCTCCGCGTTCGGCTGCAGGTCCAGGCCGCAGTCGGTCAGGG
>NZ_JBFUFQ010000471.1:0-1496 GCF_056403355.1 Rhizobacter sp. P2_H3
CTCCTGCAGCGGCCCGCCATCGGCGATCTTCTCGTGGTGGCGTTGCAGGGTCATGCGCGCCATCTCGATCAGCTTGCCGTTCAGCGTGCGCTCGCCATGCGCCAGCAGCAGCTGCACGGCGCCGCGGTGGTCGCCCGACAGCGTGTGCGACACCGCCTGCTCGGCCATCTCGTTGATGCGCTGCTGCGCGTCGCGCACGCGCTGCGCGTGCGGCGGGTGGCYGGAGGCGGTGCGCGCCAGCAGTTCGGCCAGCCCCTTCGCGCTCGCGAAGCGCAGCGCCAGCGCGTCGACCCAGTCGTCGGCGCCGTCCAGGTTCAGCTCGGCGGCGGTCAGCTGCGACAGCATGCTCAGCACGTTGCACGCCGCTTCCATGTCGAAGCCCGGTTCGCGCAGCTCGCGCGTGATCTCGCGCACCGCGGCGATCGCCGCGCCGAGCTGTTTCTGCAGCATCAGGTTGAACACGTTGACCACCGCGGTGAAGCGCTGCAGGCGGCGGCTCTGCGGCACCTTCTCCAGCGCGTGCTGGAGGTTGTCGAGGCAGCGCTGCAGGCCCTTCGAATCGCGCTGGTGGAAGCGCGTGAAGGCCAGCAGCACCAGCGTCTGGTAGTCGAACATCTTCGAGCTGATGCCCACCGACGCGGCGCGCTCCAGCATGCGGCCCGCCTCGTCGCGGTCGCCCATGTAGAAGGCGAGCATCCCGTGCTTCTGCAGCCGGGTGATCGAGCCGGGCGTCAGCGCGGTGGCGCGCTTGTAGGTGTCGAGCGCGCTCTGCAGGTCGCCCTGCTCGACCTGCACCCGCCCCATCACGTCGTACGCATCGACGAAGCTCGGGTGGTCGCCGATCAGGCTTTCCAGCGTGCGCAGCGCCGGGCCCGGCTGGCCGGCGTCGAGCTGGCTGCGCGCAATGCCCAGGCGCGCCCACGGGATCGCGCCGGTCTTCTGCACCGCCTCGAACATCTGGCGCGCCGCGTCGTGCTTGCCCACGCGCAGCAGCAGCTCCGAACCGATGCGCGCCGCGTACAGCCAGTACGGGCCGCGCTGCTCGAAGCGGGCGGCGCACAGCGCGGCGCCGCGCTCGAAATCGCCTTCCTCGATCGCGAGGAAGATCTCGCCCAGCGATTYCTTGCGCCGGCGCGCCTGCATCAGCCGCTCGCCGAGCGCGGTCGCGGTGTGGGGTTTCAGCAGGTAGCTGTCGAGCGCCGACTCGGCGGCGTCGGCCACCAGCGTGTACGAGGCTTCGCTGGTGACGATGATGAAGACGGTGGACAGCGGCAGCAGCTGGTTGCGCCGCAGGTCGTCGAGCAGGTTCTGCCCGGAGTAGCCGGTGGCGCTGAAGCTGTGCTCGCACAGCACCACGTCGAACGGGCGCACCTCCAGCTGCTTGCGGGCGTCTTCGATGCGGCCGCATTGCGCGACCGTGCCGACGCCGAAATCGCGCAGCTGGGCGGAAAGAATGCTGCGCGAGGTCGGGTTCGGGTCGATGACCATCGCCCGGC
>NZ_JBFUFQ010000472.1:0-1490 GCF_056403355.1 Rhizobacter sp. P2_H3
CCTTGATGTGCTGATACATGGGATAGCTCCGCGCGCTGCTGATGTTGGAGTGACTGGAAACGGACCGCACTGAAGCCGGCGATTCTATGTCACGCACCGTGTCAACCGACTTTCGAGAGCCCGCGTTACGGGCGGACCGTCCAACGATGGATGGTGGATCCCAAAAACTTTCGAAAGGTTTTCACATGAACAAGATTYTGGCCGCCCTGATTGCTTCCCTGTTCGCTGCCGGCGCTTTCGCCGCTGACGCCAAGCCCGCTGAAGCCGCCAAGCCGGCTGCATCGGCTGCCAAGGCCGAGAAGAAGGCCGAGAAGGCCGAAGCCAAGAAGGCCGAAAAGAGCGAGAAGGCTGCTTCGGCTGCCAAGTGATTCGGGAGGAGCCGGGTTCACGCCCGCTTCGCTGAATTGAATGAGGAACGCCCGGCCTGTGCCGGGCGTTTTTCTTTGGCCCTCGCTACACTCTRCCGCGCCTGTCCACACCGAAGCCCGCCCGACCATGAAGATCCCCGCCACCCGCCTGCTGGCCCTGCTCGCTTTCGGCCCGATCGCCGCAGCCGCTCTTGCGCAGGACGCGCCGCAGCAGCTGCCCGCCATCCAGCTCACCGCCGGCATCCACAACATCCAGGCGCAGGTCGCGCAGACGCCCGAGCAACGGGCCACCGGCCTGATGTTCCGCCGCACGATGGGCACCAACGACGGCATGCTGTTCGCGTTCGAAGAGGCCGGCGTGCAGTGCTTCTGGATGAAGAACACGCTGCTGCCGCTGTCGGCCGCCTTCATCGCCGACGATGGCACCGTCGTGAACGTCGAGGACATGAAGCCGCAGACGCTCGATTCGCATTGCTCGAAGAAGCCGGTGCGCTTCGTGCTCGAGATGAACCAGGGCTGGTTCGCCAAGCGCGGGATCAAGTCCGGCGACAAGCTCTCGGGCACGCCGTTCGGGCGCTGAGCCTCACGCATCATCACCGCATGAAAAAGGCCGGTCCAGGGACCGGCTTTTTGCTGGGCGACGAACGCTCGCTCAGGCGAAGTTCTTCTCGGCGAAGTCCCAGTTGACCAGCGAGGTCAGGAAGGTCTCGACGAACTTCGGGCGCAGGTTGCGGTAGTCGATGTAGTAGGCATGCTCCCACACGTCGATCGTCAGCAGCGCCTTGTCGGCGGTCGTCAGCGGCGTGCCGGCGGCACCCATGTTGACGATGTCGACGCTGCCGTCGGCCTTCTTCACGAGCCAGGTCCAGCCCGAACCGAAGTTGCCGACGGCGCTCTTCGTGAAGGCTTCCTTGAACGACGCGTAGCTGCCGAACTTCGCGGTGATCGCCGCCGCCAGCGCGCCCTTGGGCTCGCCGCCGCCGGCCGGCTTCATGCCGTTCCAGAAGAAGGTGTGGTTCCAGATCTGCGCGGCATTGTTGTAGATGCCACCGGAGGATTTCTTGATGATCTCTTCCAGGCTCAGGGACTCGAACTCGGTGCCCTTCTGCAGGTTGTTCAGGT
>NZ_JBFUFQ010000473.1:0-1487 GCF_056403355.1 Rhizobacter sp. P2_H3
CCATCGGCCGTGCCACTGCCTGGCCCTGCCGCGCCTGCGGCGCTGCCCTCGACCCGGCCCGCGACACGCAGTGCGGGCACTGYGGCCACATCGTCGTCGCCCAGGACCTGCCGGACATCGACCCACTGCTGGCGGCGGCCGAAGCCGATCTCGCCGCGGCCGCCGAAGTCGAGGCGAAGCGCCTCGCGCGCTACCCCAGCACGCGCCGGCCGCGCACGCCGGCCGCGCCAGGCTCGGCAGCGGCACCTCAAACGCGCCGGTCGATTCTGTCCGGCTGGACGCCGCTGCTGGCTGCTCTCGCGGCGGCGCTGGCGCTCGCCGTGTTCGTCCTCGCCGATCTGCACGGGCCGGGGCGCGACCCGATGGAAGCCCTGCGCGAGCAGCGGCTGGGCGCCCGCCCGGGGTCGGCCTGGGCCTTGCTGCCGGTGTGGCGCGAGCTGGCCCCCGGCGACCGCAACGGCCTGCAGGCGCTGCGCCGCGGGCTCTTCGCGGTGCACCTGCGCCAGCTCGCCGGGGAGCACCTGCCGGCCACCGCGACACTGGGGCAGGTCATCGACGACACGCTGCCGCAGGCCGCGCGGTACCGCGACATCACCGGCCGCTGGCAGGCCGAGCTGTCGCGCAGCCTGAAGATCGACCCGGTGGCCGGCGAGCCGCCGCTGGGCGACGAAGCCGCGGAGTTCGGCGGGCGCCTCGCGCCGGCGGCACCGAACGTGTGGATCCAGTCCCCATCGCGCACGGCCGCGCTGTGGGGCCTGACGGTGCAGAACAGCGGCAGCTTCACCATCCTGGCCCACAAGCTCGCCGTGCGGATCCCGCTCAGCTACCGGTCGGGCGTGAACTGGCGCTGCCACCCGGCGCGCGGTGCGAATCCGGTGCTGGCGCCCGGCGCCAGCGTGACCTTGTTCTGCCGCACGACGGTGTCGCCGTCGGACCAGGACGACACCTGGCGCACCGCGATGCAGAAGCTGCGCGCCGGCGAGGCGACGGACCTGCAGTGGAGCGACGAGGCCTTGCAGACACCGGGCGGCTTCGACGCCGCCACCGACCGGCTGGTCGCCGACGCGTTGAAGGGCCCGGCCGCGCAGCCGCCCCGACGCAGCTGGGGCGAGCGATGGTCGATGCTGACGACGCCGCGCCGCCACTTGCTGCTGCTGGCCGGGTTGATCGCCGCCTTCGCGCTGTTCTGCACGCTGGCCCGCCTGCAGGGCGAGCGCCGTGCGGTCATCGCGCTGCTGCTGGTCGGCGCGGTGGGCAGCTTCCTGGGCGGGCGCGGAGAAGGCGCGGCGTCGGTGCTGCTGGTCGGCATGTACCTCGTGCTGTCGATCGGGCTCGTCTTCGGCTTCGCGTTCGGCGCGCGCCTGTACACAGGGCTGTTCTTCCGGCGCTAGGGCGCCGGCCGCTACGCTTCCTGCCCCGGCGCGCGCCGGCCGGACGCCGCGGTGCCGAGCGCGCCGAGCACGCCGCCCAGCACCAGCACGTACCAC
>NZ_JBFUFQ010000474.1:0-1479 GCF_056403355.1 Rhizobacter sp. P2_H3
CGCCTGCACCGGCTCCGGCCCCCGCGCCGTCGGCCGACGCCAGCACCGAGGTGGCCCCGGCCACCGGCTGGGCCAGCCAGTCCGGCGGCACGCGCGGCGGCTCGAATGCAGCGGCCGCGGCGATCTACAAGGTCGACACCGCGACCGAACTGCTCGCCGCGATCAAGGCGGGCGGCGACAGCGCGAAGATCATCAAGGTGACCGGCCGCATCGACATGGCGGCAGCCGACAACGGCGGCGCCTTCAAGAGCACCTCGGACCAGGCCAATCGCGGCGAGCTGAAGCTCGGCAGCAACACGACGCTGATCGGCGTTGGCGCGACCGCGGGCCTGGTCAACGCGAACATCAAGATCAACAGCGTCGACAACGTGATCGTGCGCAACCTGACCATCATCGACCCGTGCGACGTGTCGCCGTTGTGGGACCCGAACGACGGCTCCAGCGGCAACTGGAACTCGGAGTTCGACGGCATCACGGTCGACGACTCGACCCACGTCTGGATCGACCACAACCGGTTCACCGATTCCCCGGTCACCGACGACCTGCTGCCGGTCGTCAACGGCAAGCGCAAGCAGTGCCATGACGGCTCGCTGGACGTGAAGAACGGGTCGGACTACGTGACGATCTCGAACAACGTCTTCGACCAACACGACAAGAACAACCTGATCGGCTCGTCGGACAGCAAGACCTCCGACAACGGCCACCTGACGGTGACCTTCCACAACAACCTGTTCACCAACATCACCGAGCGCGCGCCGCGCGTTCGCTTCGGCAAGGTGCACGTCTACAACAACCTGTACCAGGGCAGCACGGCCAACGCGGCCTACCCGTACGGCTACAGCATCGGCGTGGCCTACCTGGCGAAGATCATCTCGGAGAACAACGTGTTCGAGATCCAGGGCGCCAACAGCTGCGCGAGCGTGATGAAGAACCCGGGTTCGTCGAGCAAGACCGGCGCGATCACCGAAGCCGGCTCGCTGCTGAACGGCGCGGCGCTGAACATGTCGCAGTGCAGCTTCTCGAACGACGTGGGCTGGACGGTGCCGTACAGCCGCAGCGCGCTGCTGCCGGCGGCGTCGGTGAAGGCCGCGGTGCAGGCGCAAGCCGGCGTCGGCAAGCTGACGGTCAAGCCATGAGAGCCGGCGCGGGCCTGGGCCCGTTGTTCATCGCGGTGTCGGCCGCGCTGCTGGGCGGTTGCGGCGGCGGGTCGCAGGACACCACCTGGGCCGGCGGCAACACCGACGGCTCGGCACTCGGGCCCGTGACGGGCACGCCGGCGCCTGCGCCGGCGCCCGCCCCCACACCCTCGCCCGCGCCATCCCCTGCGCCATCGCCTTCACCGGCCCCGGCGCCCGCGCCTTCTCCGTCGCCGGCGCCTGCACCTGCGCCGGCACCTTCTCCCGCACCCGCGCCTGCGCCTGCTCCTGCCCCCACGCCAGCGCCGGCCCCTGCACCCACGCCGGCGCCTGCTCCCGCACC
>NZ_JBFUFQ010000475.1:0-1476 GCF_056403355.1 Rhizobacter sp. P2_H3
GCCCGCCACCGTGCTGTCGCGCCTGCAGGCGATGCCGGCCGGCCAGCGCGCCGCGGCGCTCGCGGCCCACCTGGTCGAGCGGGCGTTGCACGTGCTGGGCCTGGACGCCGGCACGCCGGTCGACCCGAAGACGCCGCTGAAAGACCTGGGCCTCGATTCGCTGATGGCGGTGGAGCTGCGCAATGCGCTGACCCGTTCGATCGGCCGCCCGCTGTCGGCGACGCTGCTGTTCGACTATCCGACGCTCGCTGCGCTGACCGCGCACCTGATGCGCCTGCTCGGCCTCGACGAGCCGGTGCCTGCCGAGGCCGCGGCCATCGACACCGCGGCCGATGCGCTGCACGATCTGAGCGACGAAGAAGCCGAAGCCCTGCTGCTGCAAGAACTGGGGAGTTCCCGATGACCGAACCGCGCGATGAAGCGCTGAGCCCCGTCAAACGCGCGCTGCTCGAGATCCGCGAGCTGAAGGCCGAGCTCGCGCGCTCGAACGCCGCGTTGCACGAGCCGATCGCGATCGTCGGCATGGCGATGCGGCTGCCGGGCGGCGTGGTCGATGCGGCCGGTTTTGCCGAGCTGCTGTGGTCGGGCACCGATGCGATCGGCGCCATCCCCGCCGAGCGCTGGAACCTCGACGCGCTGTACGACGCCGATGCCGATGCGCCCGGCAAGATGACGACGCGCTTCGGCGGCTTCGTCGACGGCGTCGACCGCTTCGACGCCGAGTTCTTCGGCATCTCGCCGCGCGAGGCCGCCAGCATGGACCCGCAGCAGCGGCTGCTGCTCGAGGTGGCCTGGGAGGCGCTGGAAGACGCCGGCCATGCGCCGGGCGAACTCGCCGCCACGCCGGCCGGCGCACGCACCGGCGTGTACCTCGGCATCAGCAAMAACGACTACGGCCGCGCGCTGTACCGGCACCCCGAGTTGATCGATCCGTACTTCGCGACCGGCAATGCGGCCAGCGTCGCGTCGGGGCGGCTGTCGTACTTCCTCGGCGTGCACGGGCCGGCGGTCGCGGTCGACACCGCCTGCTCGTCGTCGCTGGTCGCGCTGCACCAGGCCTGCCAGGGGCTGCGGCTGAACGAGTGCGAGATCGCGCTGGCCGGCGCGGTCAACCTGATCCTGACGCCCGAGATGAACATCAACTTCTCGAAGGCCCGGATGATGGCGCCGGACGGGCGCTGCAAGACCTTCGATGCCGCGGCCGACGGCTACGTGCGCGGCGAGGGCTGCGCGATGCTGGTGCTGAAGCGCCTGGCCGATGCGCAGGCCGCCGGCGACCGCGTGCTGGCCGTGGTGCGCGGCAGCGCGCTGAACCAGGACGGCCGCAGCGGCGGGTTGACCGCGCCGAACGGCCCGGCGCAGGAGGCGGTGATCCGCGCCGCGCTCGCCGCGGCCCGGGTCGATGCGCGGCAGATCGGCTACGTCGAGGCGCACGGCACCGGCACGCCGCTCGGCGACCCGATCGAGCTCGGCTCG
>NZ_JBFUFQ010000476.1:0-1465 GCF_056403355.1 Rhizobacter sp. P2_H3
ACGGCACCATCGTCGGCACCGTCGCCGCGCTGCGCCCGAGCGCCGAGGCGACGACCGCGCGGAACTGCTTCAGGTCGACCGGCTTGGTCAGGTAGTCGTAGGCGCCGGCCTTCAGCGCCTCGACCGCGTTCTCGGCCGAGCCGTACGCGGTGATCACGATCGCCTTCTCGCGCCGGTTGCCCTCCTCGAGGCGGCGCAGCAGGTCGAGCCCGGTGCCGTCGGGCAGCCGCATGTCGGTGATGACGGCGCTGTACGTGCGGTCCTTCAGGTGCAGCAGCGCGTCGTCGACGGTGGCTGCCGTCTCGACGTCATAGCCCTCGCGCAACAGCGTCAGCTCGTACAACGTGCGCAGGTCCGGTTCGTCGTCGACGACCAGCAGGCTGAAGTGGGAAGGCGAACTCATGATGTGAGGTGCAATCGGGTCTCGGGCGCTTCGGTGCCCGCCAGGGGTTTGCGCCGCATCGCGACAAAGAATTCGTTGCGGTTCGGCTCGCTGGCGGCGCGCAGCCGGTAATCGATGCGCGCGCCGTAGCGCTCGCACAGTTCCCGGCAAATATACAAGCCCAGGCCGGTGCCGCGGCTGCGGGTCGAGAAGAAAGGCTCGAACAGGTAGCGTTCGACCTCGGGCGGGATCGGCTCGCCGTTGCTCGTGACGCTCAGCACCACGTGCACGTCGTCGCGTGCCGACAGCGTCAGGCGCACGCCGCCGGGCATCGGCTGCGCATGGCGCTTCGCGTTGTCGAGCAGGTTGACCATCACGCGGCGCAGGTGCTCCGGGTCGAACACGACGCCCAGCGCCTCGTCGGGCAGCTTGACGCGCAGCAGGCTGTCGCCGCCGATCGGCATGCCGGCGGCACGCGCCCATTCGCTGCAGATGGCGGCGACCAGCGCGGTCGCGTCGATCGGGCCGCCGTCGTGCACCTCGCTGGGGGTGACTTCCATCACGTCGTCGACGATGCGCTTCAGCCGGCCGACGTTCTCGGTGACCATCTGCGTCAGCTGGCGCTGGACGGCGGTGGTCGCGTCTTCGGAGAGCAGCGCGTTGGCCTGCGAGATCGCGGCCAGCGGGTTGCGGATCTCGTGCGCGATGCCGGCCGACACCCGGCCCATCGCGGCCAGCTTTTCCTGGCGGGTGCGCGCCTGCATGCTGCGCACGTCCTCGATGAACAGCACGCACAGCGCTTCGCTCGGGTCGGGCGCCTGGCGCCGGGTGAAGCGCACCCGCACCCGCAGCGTGCGCGGCGGGCTCGATTCGAAATCGAGCACCACGTCGCGCCCGCCCTCGGGCCAGGTCGATTCGGCGAACGCGCGCTCGACCGCCTTCACGAGCTCGCCCCAGGCCTCGACGCCCTGCAGCTGGAACGGCGCCTCGCGCGAGACGCCGCTCGGCGCCAGCAGCGCGCGCGCCGCCGGGTTGGCGGTGCGCACGCGGCCGCGCTGGTCGACCACCAGCACGCCCTCCTGC
>NZ_JBFUFQ010000477.1:0-1457 GCF_056403355.1 Rhizobacter sp. P2_H3
GACCAGGCTCAGGTGGCGGATCGYGCGCTCGGCCTCGCGCTGGTAGGTGGCGCGCACGTTGAAGATGTACGGGTTGACCGGCTTGTGCAGCACCATCGCGCCGGTCGACGGCGCGACCAGCGGCACCCGGTACTCGGCCAGCAGCGGCGCGATCGCCTGCGTGTGCGGCGTGCCGCGCACCAGGAACAGCGCGACCACGTTCTTCTCGGTGATCAGCTTCTTCGCGTTCTCGGCCGCGAGCTTCGGATCGAACTTGTCGTCCATCGAGACCAGCTCGATGCTCTGGCCGTTGATGCCGCCGCGCGCATTGACCGCGTCGAAGTACATCTTCGCGCCGTCGGTGGTCTCCTTGACGCCGGCCGCGACCGCGCCGGTGAAGCCTGCCGTCTGGCCGATCAGGATCTGGGCGGCCGCGCTGGCCGCGAGGCTGGACAAGGCCAGCACGCAAAGAAGCTTCTTCATGGTGTCTCCGGTTTTTTCCCTGGATCGTTGGCCGTGTCGACGACGACTCTGTCCCAACCGCGCACGGCAGGGCGGGATGTTTTCACACGTGACGGCCGCGCGAGCACGTCAAGTGGACGAAATGTCCACCCAGTCGCATTCGGCGCGACTTAGTTCGCGGTCGGCCCGCCTTCGTCGCCGCTTGTCAGCTCCGGGTCATCAGGGCGCCATTGATCCAGCACCGTGCGCAGGCTCTCGAACTGCATCGGCTTGGTCAGGTGCTCGTCCATCCCGGCATCGAGGCTGGACTGCCGGTCGGCAGCCAGCGCATGCGCGGTCAGCGCGACGATCGGGAACGGGCGGAGCAGGCCGTCGGCCTGCATCGCGCGCAGCCGGCGCGTCGCCTCGACGCCGTCCATGCCCGGCATCTGGATGTCCATCAGCACGAGGTCGGGCGCCTTCTCGAGGCAGTGCGCGAGCGCTTCTTCGCCGCTCGCGGCGACGCTGACCTTCATGCCCAGCACCATCAGCATCTCGCGCGCGACCAGCTGGTTCAGCGGGTTGTCCTCGACCACCAGCACGTGCATGCCGGGGCGCATCGGGGTCGACGGCTCGGGCCGTGCCGGTGCCGGGCGGGCCTCGGCGCTGGCGACGGTGCGCAGCTCGGCCGGCGTCAGCGGCTTCAGCAGCACCGCCATGCGGCTGCGCGCGGCGCGCTCGAGCAGCACCGGCTGGTGGAAGTCGGGGCGCAGCAGCAGCGTGACGCGCGTGCCGTCGGGCAGCGCGTGGCGCAGCGCTTCGAGGTCGCTGCTGTCGTCGAGGCCGTCCTCGGCCAGCACGACGCAGTCCGGCATGCGGCCGCCGAGCCGGGCGCGTTGCGTGGCCTGCGCGAGGTCGGGGATCAGCTCGGTGGTCCAGCCCAGGCGCTCGATGCGGCGCGGCAGCCACGGCGAGGTCGTCGCACCGCGCACCACCAGCCAGGCATGGCCGGGCGGGTGCGGCGCGGCGGCCGGCTG
>NZ_JBFUFQ010000478.1:0-1455 GCF_056403355.1 Rhizobacter sp. P2_H3
ACCGCATGCGGCCGCACTGCATTGGCGCCCTGTGCGTTGTAGCTGTACACCCCGACATCGCTCTTGTAGAGGATGCTGCCCAGCGCGTTGTATTGCAGGCTCACCGTGCGCACGAGGCCGTTGATCGCAGGAGCCGCCACCGTGTAGCGCTGCAGCCGGCCCAACGCGTCGTGCTCGAAGTTCTCCGTCACCGCGCCGGTGCTGCCATCCCCGTTCGCATCGTTGCGGTTCGTCAGCCGGCCCAGGCTGTCCCACACGTAGCCGTGGTTCAGCACGTCAGTGGCGTTGCCCTTGCCTGCCGTCAGGCCGCTCGCACGGCCGGTAGTGGCTTCATAGCCCGACTTGCTCACCACCGAGCTGCTGTACCGCTGCTGCTCCAACTGGTCCCACGCGTTGCAGGCCTGCGCCTGCCACAGCACCGTGCCGGCAGGCAGCGTGACACTCGCGCCCGGCGTGCCTCCCGGGGTGCTCGGCAGCGGGCTCACCGTGACCGCGGTTGCCAGCGACACACTGTTCAGGAATCCCTTGGGCGTGTAGCCGTAGTTCACAGTGAGCCCGGTCGGCCAGGTCTGCGTCGCCTGCCGGCCGTTTGCGTCATAGCTCAGCGCACTGGCGAAGCTCGGCCCGTTGACGACGCTGGTGCGGTAGTTGATCGGCCGGCCCAATCCGTCGTACGCCCACTGCCGACTGATGCCGGTGCTGGTGCTCGTCGCGCACAGCTTGCCGATGCCCATCAAGCAGCTGTCGTAGGTCCAGGTGCTCYGGTACTCCGCCTCGATGCGCTGCGTCATCCGCCCGAGCACGTCGTAGSCCATCGTCGTYTGSCCRCCGCGCTGCWWCTGCAGCGGGTTSYGCTGCCACACCGGCTGSCCRAGCGCGTCGTAGCGRTACTCGATCACCCCGGCGTCCGGGTCGGTCAGCTTGAGCTTGTTGCCCCGCACGTCGTAGCTGATCTGCACCGTGTTCTGCAGCGCGTCCTTCGWTGCCACCAAGTTGCCGAACGCGTCATGCTGGTGRACGAGTTGCGCRCCYTGCGCATCRGTGATGCGGATCGACCGGCCTTCCACGTTGCGCTCCTCGCGCCGCGTGTGGCCCTGGTCGTCGGTCGTGGTGGTGGCCAGCGCGCCGTACGCAATGCTCGACACCCGAGCCCTGCGGTTGCCGCGGGCACCGAAACTCACGCTCGGCTGGCTGCCCTGGGGGTCGGCGGTGTAGACCCGAACGGGGCGGCCCAATGCGTCGTACTCGGTGCGCGTGAGCCCCACGTCTGCACTGCCTGCGCTCGTCGACGAACCGCTGTCCAGGAAGTACGGCTGCGTCTGCACCAGCACCTGGCCCAGATCGCCGTACTCGGTGTCGGTGACGATCAGCCGGCTCGTGCCGCCGGGTTGCGTCGGTCCGTCGAAGGCTTCGGTCACATGGCGCAGCAGCCGACCTGCGCGGTCCAGGTACTTG
>NZ_JBFUFQ010000479.1:0-1427 GCF_056403355.1 Rhizobacter sp. P2_H3
GGCGCGGCCGATCGCGACGCGTGCCGCGGCGCGCGTCTCGGGCGCCGCGAGCGACGGTTCGAGCCAGGTCTGCAGCTGGTTGGCGGTCTGTGTCTTGTCGGGGGCGCGGGCAAACAGCCGCGGCAGCGAGGCGATCAACGCGCCACGCTCGGCGACCGGCGTCGCGGCGAGCATCGCGCGGATCGGCTCCTCCGTCTCGGCCTGCCGGTTCAGCGCGATCAGCAGCCGCACCTGGTAGCCCATCGCCTCGACCGAATCGGGGATCGCGCTGCGCCAGGCCTGTGCGGCCGCCAGCGCCTGGTCGCCGGCACGCGCCTGCAGCGCGACCTCGGTGGCGCGGCGAAACAGCTCGGCGTCTCGCGTCTTGCGGGCCGCGTCGAGCAGCACCTGGTAGGCGGTGCCGACCTCRCCGGCGCGCAGCTCCATCTCGCCGACCAGCAACTGATAGAAGAGCGGCGCGTCGATCGACGAGTTCTCGAAGGGCTCGGGCGGCACGCCGCTGGCGGCGTCGGAGGCCGGCGCGGGCAACGCGTTTTCAGCCTGGGCCAGCCGGTGGGCCTGGGCGCCGGTCATCAGTGCCAGCGCACAGGCCACCGCGAGCGCCGTGCGCGCTGCGTGGGGAACGAGGGAAAGGGCCGGCATGCAATGCTCCTGAAACCGTGGACGATTCTAGGGTCTCGCGAATGTCCACGGAGAAGGGGCACAAGCCCCCGAAGCCGGTCCGACCCGGGTGCGTCGTGATAATTCCCTCCATGCCAGAACTTCCGGAAGTCGAGGTCACCCGACAGAGCTTTGCCGAGCGCATCGCCGGTGCCCGCGTGACCGCCGTGCGCCTGGGCAAGCCGCTGCGCTGGCCGCTCGGCCACGAGCCGGCGGCCCTTGTCGGACAGCGCGTCGGCGACGCGACCCGCCGAGGTAAATATTTGTGGCTGCCGTTGTCGGCCGATGTCGGCGCGGCCGGCTCGGGCGCGCTGTCGGGTGGCCTGCTGATGCACCTGGGCATGTCGGGCTCGCTCGCCTTCAGCGACGCGCCCGGGCCGGCCGGCGCCCACGATCACTTCGACCTCGCCACCACGCGCGGCACGCTGCGCCTGACCGATCCACGGCGCTTCGGGGCGGTGGTGTGGTCCGAGGCGCTCGACGGCGGGGCGGCCGGCAAGCTGATCGCCGGCCTCGGGCTCGAGCCCTTCGATCCGGCCTTCACCGGCACCTACCTGCATGCGGCGCTGCAGCGGCGGCGCGTCGCGATCAAGCAGGCGCTGCTCGGCGGCGACATCGTCGTCGGTGCCGGCAACATCTATGCGTGCGAGGCGCTGTTCGCCGCCGGCATCAACCCGCGGCTGCGCAGCGACCGGCTGAGCCGCCCGCGTGCCGAGCGGCTGGCCGCCGCGGTGCGCGAGACGCTGGCCCGCGCGCTCGCCTTGGGC
>NZ_JBFUFQ010000480.1:0-1410 GCF_056403355.1 Rhizobacter sp. P2_H3
GTTCCCCGCGTGCCACCGTGTTGATCGTCGACGACAACGCCGACATGCGCACCTACATCGCGAGCGTGCTGGGCGCGCGCTGGAACGTCGAGGCCGCCGGCGATGGCCGCCAGGCGCTGGACGCGATCGCGCGGCGGCGGCCCGACGTGGTCGTGACCGACATCATGATGCCGGTGCTCGACGGCTTCGGCCTGCTCGAGCGCATCCGCGCGCACGACGCGCTGCGCACGCTGCCGGTGATCCTGCTGTCGGCGCACGCCGGCGAGGAGGCGCGGCTGGAGGGGCTGGCCAAGGGGGCCGACGACTACATCGTGAAGCCGTTCTCCGCGCGCGAGCTGGCAGCGCGCGTCGAGGTGCTGCTGGTGCGCGAGCAGATGCATGCGGTGCGCGATGCCGCGAACCGCCGGCTGGTCGAGGTGTTCGACAACGCGCCGGTGGCGGTGGCGCTGCTGGACGGGCCGCAACACGTGTTCAGCTACGCGAACGACGAGCAGCGGCGCCTGGTGGGCGACCGGCCGCTGCTGGGGCTACCGCTGCTGCAGGCCGTTCCCGAGCTGCGCGAGCTGAACGTGAAGGAGCTGCTCGACAGCGTGTTGCGCAGCGGCGAGCCGTACTTCGCGAAGGCGTTCGAGGTGCACATGCCCGAGCCGCGCTACTTCGATTTCGTCTACCAGCCGCTGACCGAGCCGGACGGCACCGCGCCGGTCAAGATCGCCGTGGTCGCCTACGAGGTGACCGAACAGCTGAGCGCACGCCAGCAGGCCGAGGATGCGAGCCGTGCGAAGGACGAATTCCTCGCGATGCTGGGCCACGAGCTGCGCAACCCGCTGGCGCCCATCCTGACGGCGCTGCACCTGATGCGCATGAACTGGACGGATGCGGCGACGAAGGAGCGCGGCATCATCGAGCGCCAGGTGCGGCACATGGTGCGGCTGGTCGACGACCTGCTCGACGTCGCGCGCATCACGCGCGGGCGTGTCGAGCTGCAGCGCGCGCCGCTGGACCTGGGGGTGGTGATCGGGCAGGCGGTCGAGACGGTGAGCCCGCTGTTCGAGCAGAAGCGCCAGCGGCTCGAGGTGCGCGTGGAGGAGCCGCTGCCGCTGCTGGGCGATGCGGTGCGGCTCGGGCAGATCGTCGCCAACCTGTTGACCAACGCGACCAAGTTCACCGAGGTCGGTGGGCATGTGTCGTTGCACGCGCGGCGCGACGGCGACGACGCGGTGCTGGTGGTCGACGACGAGGGCATCGGCATGTCGTCCGACGAGCTGATGGTGGTGTTCGAGCCCTTCGTGCAGGGCAAGCGGCAGGCGTTGAACCGGCCGCACGGCGGGCTGGGCCTGGGGCTGGCGATCGCGCGCAGCCTGGCGGCGCTGCACGGCGGCACGCTGGGCGCGCAGAGCGACGGACCGG
>NZ_JBFUFQ010000481.1:0-1399 GCF_056403355.1 Rhizobacter sp. P2_H3
GGCCGATTCGCCGCGCGAGGCCTCGACCTCGCTGAACCCATGCGCGCCCAGGTGCGCGCCGGTGGCCTTGGCGGCGCGCTGCGCAGCCACCTTCAGCGGGTCGATCAGGTCGTAGTTGACGCCGGCCTGTTCGTAGCTGAGCGTGTCGGGGGAAGCGGGGGTGGATTTCATCGGGAGCAGAGGGTCGATGGCGGGGCGGTCGGAGGTCGGCGCGGCCGCCGAAACCGCGATTATCGGGTACCACCGGGCCCCGTAGAATGCCCCGATGTCCTATCTCGTCCTGGCCCGCAAATACCGCCCGCGTGACTTCGAAGGCCTCGTCGGCCAGGAGCACGTCGTGCAGGCGCTGGCCAACGCGCTCACGCAGCAGCGCCTGCACCACGCCTACCTGTTCACCGGCACGCGCGGCGTCGGCAAGACCACCGTCTCGCGCATCCTCGCGAAATCGCTCAACTGCACCGGCGCCGACGGGCAGGGCACCATCACCGCCCGGCCCTGCGGCGTCTGCGATGCCTGCCGCGACATCGACAGCGGCCGCTTCGTCGACTACGTCGAGCTCGATGCCGCCTCCAACCGCGGCGTCGAAGAGATCTCGCAGCTGCTCGACCAGGCCGTCTACAAGCCGGTGGTCGGCCGCTTCAAGGTCTACATGATCGACGAAGTCCACATGCTCTCGAACACCGCGTTCAACGCGATGCTCAAGACGCTCGAGGAGCCGCCCGAGTACCTCAAGTTCGTCCTCGCCACCACCGATCCGCAGAAGGTGCCGCCCACCGTGCTGTCGCGCTGCCTGCAGTTCAACCTGCGGCCGATGGCGCCGCAGACGGTGCAGGAACACCTCGCCACCGTGCTCGGCGCCGAGCAGATCGAGGCCGAGCCCGGCGCGCTGCGGCTGCTGGCGCGCGCCGCGCGCGGCTCGATGCGCGATGCGCTGTCGCTCACCGACCAGGCCATCGCGTTCGGCGCCGGCGCGCTGCAGGAAGCCGGCGTGCGCCAGATGCTCGGCGCCGTCGATCGCAGCCATGCGGTGCGGCTGGTCGAGGCCCTGGCCGCCGGCGACGGTGCCGACGTGGTCGCCACGGTCGACGGGCTGCGCTCGCTCGGCCTGTCGTGCAGCGGCACGCTCGAAGAGATCGCCACGCTGCTGCAGCAGATGGCCGTGCTGCAGGCCGTGCCGGCCGCGGCCGACGAGGCCGATCCCGACACGCCCGCCATCCAGCGCCTGGCCGCGCTGCTGGCCCCCGACGAGACGCAACTGCTCTACAGCATCGTGCTGCACGGCCGTGCCGAGCTGGGCCTCGCGCCCGACGAATACAGCGGCCTCGTGATGGTGCTGCTGCGCCTGCTGGCCTTCAAGCCGGGCGGCACGCCGGCCCCGCGCCGCGAGGCTGCTCCAGCG
>NZ_JBFUFQ010000482.1:0-1396 GCF_056403355.1 Rhizobacter sp. P2_H3
CGGGCTCACCTGCTCGGCGAACGCGTCGGCCAATGGCGGCGACGGGAACGGGCGCTGTGCCTGCAGCGGCCCCACGGCCGCGAGCAGTGCGGCGAAAGCCAGCCGGCGCAGCCCGCGGTTCACGCCCGCGCGGTCGGCGTCGCGGCTTCCTGCGCGCGCACCAGCAGCACCGGCACCGGCGACGAGCGCAGCACCTGCTCGGCATCGCTGCCGAGGAAGAAGCGGCTCGCGCCGCGGCGGCCGTGCGTGCCGAGCACGACCAGGTCGGCGCCCCAGCGGCGCGCCTCCTGCTCGACCGCATCGGCCAGCCGCGTGGCCAGGCCCTCGAACAGCTGCGAGTCCACGGCGACGCCGGCGGCGAGCGCGGTGGCGCGGCCCTTCTCGAGGACTTCCTCGCCGGCCTGGCGCAGCATCGGCAGCACCTCGCCGGCATAGGCGCCGAAGCTGGCGTAGCCGGCGCTCATCGTCGGATCCTCGACCAGGTTCAACAGGCGGATCTGGCCGCCGGTCAGCTTGGCCAGGCGGATCGCTTCGTCCAGGCCGCGCATCGAGGTGGCGCTGCCGTCGATCGGCACGAGAATGCGTTGGTACATGACGGGTCTCCCGGGTGGCGTGGCGAACTGCCACCGCGATAGTGTGGGAAACCCGCCGCCGCGCGGGCTTGATCCAGGTCAGCGCCGGTCGTCAGCGGCGGTACAGCCCCTCGATCTCCTGCTCGAAGCGCGCCATCAGGTTGTGCCGCTTGAGCTTCAACGTCGGCGTCATCAGGCTGTTCTCGACCGTCCACGGATCCAGGCTCAGCCACACCGCGCGCGGCACGCCGTAGCGCGGGAACGCCGCGGCCTGCTGCGCGATGCGCTGCAGCGCGGCCTGCTGCACCGCCGGCAGGTTCAGGCTCCCGGGCCGTGCCGGATCGACGCCGAGCGCCTGCGCGAACGCCTGCCACTGCGTGCGCTCCAGCACCGCCACCGCGGCGATGAACGGCCGGTTCTCGCCGAGCACGAACACCTGGCTGAACAGCGGGTCGGCGGCGATCGCGAGCTCGAGGTCGGCCGGCGCGATCTTCTCGCCGGTGGAGGTGACGATGATCTCCTTGATGCGCCCGAGGATGCGCACCCGCCCGACATCGTCGATCGAGGCCTGGTCGCCGGTGCGCAGCCAGCCGTCGTCGGTGAACGCGCGGGCGCTGTCTTCCGGGCGCTTCCAGTAGCCCTTCATCACGTTCGGGCCGCGCACCTGCAGCTCGCGGTTCTCGCCCACGCGCAGCTCGACGCCCTGCAGCGCGGTGCCGACGGTGGCCGGGTCGTTGTGTGCCAGCGTGTTGGCGGCGACCACCGGCGAGGTCTCGGTCATGCCGTAGCCCTGCAGCACCGGCACGCCCAGCCCGAGGAAGCAG
>NZ_JBFUFQ010000483.1:0-1385 GCF_056403355.1 Rhizobacter sp. P2_H3
GCCCAGCACCAGGCCGCCATGCGCCAGCGTCGCCAGCGCGCGCGGGCCGGCGAGCAGCGCCGAGCCGATCCAGCCGTCGCTCGCGCAGCGCAGTGCCGCGGCCTCGACCTGCTGCGCCGCCTCGCGCTGCCGGCCCAGCCGCACCAGCGCGGCGGCCAGCCGCAGCCGGCCTTCGGTCAGCAGCCCGTACCACTCGAGCGCATCGGGCGTCTGCAAGGCCGCCTGCCAGCACTCGACCACCTGCGGCCAGCGCCCGGCCAGCTCGGCCGCGAAGGCCGGCAGCGCCAGCTCGCGTGCCCGCTGCGCGATGCGCGTCGACGCCAGCAGGTCGGGTGCGCCCAGCGTCGCCACCAGGGCGCCGGCGCGCTCCGCATCGTCGGCGATCATCGCCAGCCGCAGCGCCTGGAACTGCATGTGGCGGCGCAGCTTGTCGCGGCGCGCGCTCGGCGGCTCCTGCTCGGGGTCGGCCAGCAGGCGGGCGCTGTCCTGGCGCATCGCGTCGATGTCGCCGCGCAGCGCGTGCAGCATGCCGCCGGCCAGCGCCAGCATCGTGCGCACATTGCGCGGGCCGCCGAGCCAGCGCGACTCCTCGTCGGCGCGTTGCAGCCGTTCGGCCGCGCGCAGCGCATCGCCCTGCCACAGCGCGATCAGCCCGTGCAGCAGCCAGGCGATCGCGCTCATCGCGGTCGGGTGCTCGGGCGCCAGCCGCAGCACGCGTTCGACGAACTCCGTCAGCGCCGGCGCGATGCCGGGCAGCGCCACGTCGCGCGGGTTCGGCGTCGCCTGGTACCACAGGCCGAGGTCGGTGCACTCGGCCAGCAGCGCGTTGCGCCGCGCCATGTAGCCGGCCGACGGCCCGACCGGCCCGTAGTCGCCGGCATGCCACAGGCTGGCGGTCAGCGCCGTGACCTCGGCTTCGAGCGGCAAGGCCTGCGTGCGCAACTCGGCGAGCAGCGCGGCCGCGTCATCGCGCTGGTCGACCTGGCACAGGCTGAGCGCCACGTAGGCCCGCGCCCGCTGCGCCTGCTCCGCGAGGCCTTGCTGCTCGGCCAGGCGCAGCGCCTGCTGGAAGTGCCCGGCCATCGCGACGAAATCCCAGCGCGTCCACGCGGCCAGCCCCTGCAGCAGCATCAGCGGCGACGAGCGCTCGCGCCAGCCGGCCGGAAACTGCGCCAGCAGCCGCTGCGTCTGCGTCAGCAGGCCGTCGGTGAGCCAGCCGCGGGCGACGGCATGCAGCGCCGCCTCGGCCGCCGCCCAGTCGCCGGCGCGCTGCAGGTAGCCGATGCGGCGTGCCGCGTCGGGCTCGGTCTCGGCGGCGCGGTGCAGCAAGCCGGTCAGCGCGTCGGGGGATTCGTGGCGCAGCCGGTCTTCGAGGAAATCGCGGA
>NZ_JBFUFQ010000484.1:0-1383 GCF_056403355.1 Rhizobacter sp. P2_H3
GTGCCGTGGCGGTGCAGCCAGTCGCGCCAGGCCGGACACCAGGAGCCCTCGGTCACCGGCGTGTCGGCGAGCCACGCGTCGGCAACGACGCGCGGCGCGCCGGCGGCCAGCGTGCGCATCCGGTAGCTCGCCCGCGCGTTGCCGGGCGGGTTGACGATGCCCACGTTGTGGCCGCCGGCCGTCAGCACGAAGGTCTGGTCCGCGTCGCACAGCGACTGCAGCCGGTAGACCGAGCGCCACGGCGCGACGTGGTCCTGCAGCGTCGCGACGCTGAAGACCGGCACCCGGATGTCCATCAGGTTCACCGTGCGGCCCTCGACCTGCCATTCGCCGTGCGCCAGCGCGTTGTGCAGGTACAGCCCGCGCAGGTACTCGGCATGCATGCGCTCGGGCAGACGCGTGCCGTCGGCGTTCCAGGCCATCAGGTCGGTCATCGGCGCACGCTCGCCGAGCAGCAGCGCATGCACGCGGTACGACCACACCAGGTCGTTGGAGCGCAGCATCTGGAAGGTGCGCTTCATCTGCGCCTTGTCGAGGTAGCCCTGCGCCTGCATGCGCTGCTCGAGCGCCGCGACCTGTTCCTCGTCGATGAACAGACCCAGTTCGCCCGGCTCGGTGAAGTCGGTCTGCGACGCCAGCAGCGTGAGGCTCGCCAGCGAACCGTCGCGCTGCGCGCCCAGCAGCGCCGCGACCGACGCGAGCAGCGTGCCGCCGAGGCAGTAGCCGCAGGCATGCACGCGCCGGCCCGAGGCGATCGTGCGCACCGCCTGCAGCGCGTCCAGCACGCCGAGGCGCGCGTAGTCGTCCATGCCGAGATCGTGGTCCGCGGCGCCGGGGTTGTGCCACGAGATCGCGAACACCGTGAAGCCCTGGTCGACCAGGTACTTCACCAGCGAGTTCGCCGGCGACAGGTCGAGCACGTAGTACTTCATGATCCAGGCCGGCACCAGCAGCACCGGCTCGGCATGCACGCGCTGCGTCGACGGCACGTACTGGATCAGCTCCATCAGGCGGTTGCGCAGCACCACGCGGCCCGGCGTGACGGCCACCGCCCGCCCCGGCTCGAAGGCTTCGGCCCCGACCGGCGGTGCGTCCAGCCATTCGCGCCACGCGTCCTCGGCGACCTGCGACAGGCCGCGCAGCAGGTTGGCGCCGCCTTCACGCAGCGTGCGCTGCTGGACCACCGGGTTGCCCAGCACGAAGTTCGACGGTGCGAGCATGTCCAGCCATTGCCGTGCCGCGAACGCCACCATCTGCTCGTGGTGGTGCGTCACGCCCGGCACGCCGGTGGTGGCCTGCTGCCACCAGTGCTGCTGCAGCAGGAAGAGCTGCGCGAGCGCATGCCAGGGCTGCGCCTGCCAGGCCGGGTCGGCGAAGCGCCGG
>NZ_JBFUFQ010000485.1:0-1353 GCF_056403355.1 Rhizobacter sp. P2_H3
GCCGCGCCCCTTGTCCCCCGTCAGCATCGCGGGCCCAACGCTGAACCAACAGCCTAATCGCGTGGCCGCTTGCAGCTCTGCGGCTCCACCCGRAAACCAGTGCATGACAGGCAATCCCACCAAACCAGCCTGGGCAAGCAGTTCGAGCGTTCGCCCAGCCGCTCCACGCGAATGGATACTGATGACCCTACCCCCCTGACGAGTGCACTCGGCAAGGACTGCTCGAAAGATGCGTTCCTGCAGAGCAAGGCTCGTTCGGAATCGAGGCGATCCATCCAGGCCAACTTCGCCGATGAATCGTGCTCCAGCCACGCCTCCGACGAGTGCATCGACCTCCTTGGCTTTCGCCTCCGCCACTTCTGGATGCAGCCCCAGGCCCACCTTGATGTTCTGCAGGCCTGAGAACACCCGCGAGGTGGCAGTGTAGGCGCGGGGACTGGTGGTCACGACAAGAGTGAACTCGTTGCGCTCGTTGACCTCACGCGCCAGCGCCAGTCCGTCTTGGTAGAGGTCGAGATGGGAGTGGAAGTCAATCACAGGACATGATGGTTGCGAAGGAGGCGACCCAACTCAGCCAATCCACGTTCAACAACGCCTTCAAAACCTGCACGCTGAAGGGAGCTAGCGAAGGCGAACTGCCCCGCCGTGAAGGCCCTAACGCCCACCTCCTCGACCTTCAATATTGCGGTGGCGACCGCAGCCACGTCGTTGGGCCCCTTGTCGGGCTGCGCGGCCTTTAGATCAGCAAAGTGGTAGGCCGCGGTGGTGTCGACGTTGCCCGAGCATAGGAAGGCCGATCGCCGGACCAAGCAGGGCACGCAACGACCACAGTGCTTCAAACCATAGACTGCATACCGGCCGCAACTTGTCGACTGCCCCGCCAGCGCAGCCAAGCGGGGCCTGTCGAGACATCTGCTCATCATCTCCCCTTTAGTCATCGCTGCGTAAGGCAGGCGCAACTCAGCAGGAATGCCCAACTGGGACCAAATGGCTTGAAGGCGACGCATGAACACGGGGTGGGTGGTCTTCGTACTCAGGCTGCCAACTCGTCCAGCGTTCAGCGGAACGTTCAAGCTGATTAAGCCATTCTCTGGCACGAACACTTCAACTGAAGCACTGTCAGTTCCATCCGCGTGGCTGTCGGCGGCAAGGGCAGCAAAGGCGAAGAACACGATAGACCTACCGCGAGTGGAGCCCTCTCCTTCGCGCTGCGGCTTCAACCAGATGTTCTGATTCCACTGAAGATGGCGGCCACCGCCGCCTAGTGTCTGCGCATACAAGACCTGGGTATCAGAGTCACCCTTAGCGATGTGGGACACGAAGATTGGTGAACGCCCGTCCACGGTCAGGTCG
>NZ_JBFUFQ010000486.1:0-1352 GCF_056403355.1 Rhizobacter sp. P2_H3
GTTGCCGCGCCGCGTGACGCCGATGGTGCCCGGCGAGCCGTCGCTCGGCAGCGCGAGCCGCAGCGCCCAGTTGTCGCCGCGCCAGGCGACCGAGCCGTTGCTGGCCGCCGCATTGGCCGGCCGCAGCTGCGACAGCCGCGCCCCTTCCACGCCCGGCACCGCCTGCACCACCGCGGCGAGGTCCGACAGGAACAGCCGCTGCGCGCCGTCCTGGCCGATCGGCAGGTCGTCGATGAAGCCGTGCTGCAGCACCGGCCCGGTGTAGATCTCCTCCAGCGACGCGCCGGCGCGCAGCCGCTCGTCGAGGCTGCGGCTGACCGCGGCGCGCGCGACGAAGCGGTCGCAGCGGTCGTACACCTCGGCCAGCACGTCGGCCGCGTCGCGCGGGCCGCCGATCTCGATCTGCGCATGCAGCTCGCAGGCGACCGGCTGCACCGCGGTCACGGCCAGGTCGAGGTCTTCGCCGAGATTGCGCTGCGCGAGGAAGGCCGCGCGCGCATCGGCGATGCGCTTGCCCTCGCCCTCGGCCGCGCCCTGCGACAGCTGCAGCACCAGGTGCACGACGCCGTCGTCGCGCGCCTGCAGCGTCGCGTCGTCGAGCCCGGGCACGGCATCGAGCAGCAGGCGGCGCACGTCGGCCCCGGTGGTCGCGCGGCACGGGAACACCTCGGCCGGCGGGTGCAGCGACAAGGCGTCGTAGTCGATCGTGCCGGCCGGCCCGGTCAGGTGGTCGGCGACCGGGAAATCGGCGCGATAGACCAGGTCGGTCAGCGAGAAGCACAGCTGCTCGAGCATCGTGATGCCGGGGTCGTGCAGGTTGTGGTCGGTCCACGCGTGGCCGCTGACGGCCTGCAGCCAGGCGATGCCCTGCTCGCGCAGCCGCGCGAAGCTCGCGTCGTCGCGTTCACCGCTCATGGCGCGCACCCCTGCATGGTCTCGTCGAACCACAGCCGCGTCAGCGTCGCCTGGATGCGCACGCCGCTGCCGTAATCGCACTTCGAGCGCACCTGCAGCCGGTAGCTGGCGTTGCGCCCGCTGCTGCCTTCCCAGCGCAATTCGAGCTTGTCGCAGCGCCGGCCGTACCAGGTGTTGTCGCAGCGGATGCGCTTGCGCCGCGACAGGATGTCGAGCCAGCCGCGCGTCGGGTTGTAGGTGTTCATCGCGATCGCGTGCATCAGCGCGAAGCGCCCGCCGCCCGGGTGCCCGGCGCCGGCCATCACCTCGAAGGCCTGGCAGCCGCCGAGCGGGCCGGTGAGGTCGTGCCATTCGCCGTCGGCCAGCGCCGGCGCGAGCCCCGGCCAGCGGCAGCTGCCGACTCGCCCCTGCGAGGCGACGACGCCCGCCACGTCCAG
>NZ_JBFUFQ010000487.1:0-1348 GCF_056403355.1 Rhizobacter sp. P2_H3
GCCAGCGGTAGGCCCGCAGCATCACGGCGCGCAGCTGATCCAGTTGCTCCGGCGAGCGCGGGCCGAGCCGGTGAATGAAGTACCGGACGTCGGATTCGCTCTGTGCACGCAGCAGCCCGTCGACGGCGAGCATCAGCGCGATCAGGTCGTCGACCGCCGCATCGCGCTGGGCCGGCGTCAGCCTGGCGTCTTCCCGGTGCCATTCGATCTCGTCGAGCACCGCGTGCTGGGATTCCTCTTTCCAGTGGAAGCGGAACACGTCCCGGAACAGTTCGGACAGCTCAGGATCGGGGTGGATGCTGCGCTGGTAGTGCGTCTGCGTGAAGAGTTCGATGTGGCAGGTCAGCGCCAGGACTGCCCAGGTCGATTTGCTGAGCACCAGGCGGGCGACCGGGTCGGCCTCGGGCACGAACTGGTAGCCGGGCGCCATGCCGGCGGCCATCAGGTGCTCGAGCCGCCGGAACAGCGCCTGGTGCTTCAGCTCTTCGTCGCTGAAGCGGATCAGCGCCTCGAGGGCGATCTGGTCGCCGAACCAGTACTCGCGGCTCACGTCCAGCAGCTTGGCATTGATGAAGCGCTCGACCATGCCGAACATGTTGGCGTAGGTGCGGCCCTGGATCTGGCTGAGCAGGCGTTTCTCGCTGGCGCTGTAGCCCTGCAGCCGGTCGAGCTGCGTCAGCCCGTCGGGCAGGAATTTCTGGTCGAAATCGAAGCTGCGGCTGCGGATGACGTCGCGGTCGATCTCCCAGCGCACGCGTTTCGAGAGCTCGATGCAGCGGGCATAGCGGACGGTGGTTTCGGGATCGGTAACGTCGAGACCGGTGGTTTCAGTGCTCATGATCAGTCCTCCTGAATGTGTGTGCGGATCGGTGGAGCACTGGCGACCCTAGCCACCACAAGAGGAGAAATTGTGCAGTTCACCCTGTTCGCAGCAGGCCCGGCGCACTGCACACGCCACTGCAAACGATGCCAGGCAGAGCACGCAGCGCGCGACGGCGCTGCGGCTGCTGCCGGGCCAGGCTCAGGCCGTGCCCGCGCCGGCCGCGCGTTGCGGCAGGGTGGGACCGGTCTTCGGTCGTCGCCGGCCGACGCGCGTTCGCATCACAGGTGTCGAGAGCGGCGCCCTGACGGCCGCGGCTGCGATCTGGATCGGCTGTGCGAGCCACGCGGGTGGCTGCCAGTCCCCGAACCAGGCGGGTGCGGGCTGTGCGGTCGCACGCGGCGTCAACTGCTCGTCGACGATGCGCCCGAGCTTCATCAGCAAGGCGCGCGCGTAGTCGGCCTCGTCGGCAACGAGGTGCTGCAGTTCGTCCAGGATCTGCATCACCTGCAGCCGCAACTGCTGCAC
>NZ_JBFUFQ010000488.1:0-1339 GCF_056403355.1 Rhizobacter sp. P2_H3
CCTTCCACACCTTCTCGTACAGCCCGGTGTATGACGATGCCGATCGCGTGGCCGGCATGCTGTGCGTCGTCGTCGAGGACACCGAGCGCGCGATCGGCGAGCGCCGGCTGCGCCTGTTGCGCGAGCTGGCCGCGTTGCCGATCCGCGAGCTGCCGACGCTCGCGGCCGCCGCGGCGCAGCTGGTCGCCACGCTCGGCAACAGCCCGCAGGACCTGCCGTTCGCCGTGCTCTACCTGCCCGATGYCGCCGACGGCAGCGACCCGGCGCTCGGCCGCGTCACGCAGACGGCCAACGTGCCGCCCGAGGCACTGCCGCGCCGACTGGCGGGCGATGCGTCGTCGCTGCAGCCGCAGCACTTCGGCGAGATCCGCGGCGCGTGGACCGAACCGGTGCAGCAGGCCGTYGTGCTGCCGCTGGCGGTGGCGGGGCGGGCGCCCAATGTCGGCGCGCTGGTGGTGGGCATCAGCCCGCGCCGGCGGCTCGACGATGCCTACCGCAGCTTCCTGTCGCTGGTGGGCTCGCAGGTCGCGTCGCGCCTGGGCGAGGTGCGCGCGCGGCTCGAAGAGCAGCAGAAGGCCGAGGCCCTGGCCGAGCTCGACCGCGCGAAGAACGTGTTCTTCAGCAACGTGAGCCATGAGCTGCGCACGCCGCTGACGCTGATGCTGGGGCCGCTGCAGGACGCGCTGCTGCGCCCCGAGCTGCCGGCCGATGTGCACGACGCGCTGCAGCTGGCGCACCGCAACGGCGAGCGGCTGCGCAAGCTCGTCAACTCGCTGCTGGAGTTCTCGCGCATCGAGGCCGGGCGCGTCGAGGCGAGCTACCAGGCCACCGACCTCGCGGCGCTGACGCGCGATTTCGCATCGGCCTTCCGCTCGGCGATCGAGCATGCGGGGCTGCGCTTCGTCGTCGCCTGCGACACGCTCCCGCACGAGGTGTTCGTCGATGTCGACATGTGGGAGAAGGTGGTCCTGAACCTGCTGTCGAACGCATTCAAGTTCACGTTCGAGGGCGAGATCGCCGTCTCGCTGCGCAGCGAGGCCGGACAGGCGGTGCTGGAAGTGCGCGACACCGGCATCGGCATGGACGACGAGGCGCTCGCCCATGTGTTCGACCGGTTCCATCGCGTGGCCGGGGCGCGCTCGCGCTCGCACGAGGGCACCGGCATCGGCCTCGCGCTGGTGAAGGAGCTGGTGCGGCTGCACGGCGGCAACGTGGTGGTGACCAGCGGACCGGGCCTGGGCAGCTGCTTCACGGTGAGCGTGCCGCTCGGGGTGGCGCACCTGCCGGCGCACCGGGTGGGGCTCGCGCCGGCGGCCGCGGCGGGCGCCGTGCCGGCGGT
>NZ_JBFUFQ010000489.1:0-1259 GCF_056403355.1 Rhizobacter sp. P2_H3
GCACCTCGAAGCGCACCCGCACGGTGCCCTTTCGCAGATCCAGCATCACCGCACGGGGGAATTGCGGCTCGACCTGGGAGACCATCACCAGCGCCTCTTCGACATCAGGCTCCGGCGCGGCGGCGAGTGCAGGCGGCGCGGCCGCATCGGGCATCGCCGTGGCACCACTGCGGGCGTGGGCCGCTGCGCTGTTCGCCAGGCGGGCCGCTTCGTTGTCGACGCTGGAGACCGGCACGGCCTGCGCGGCAGGCTGAATGGCCTGGACGGCCTGCGTGGCGGCCGGCGCCGGGGCGATGCGCCCGACCGCTGCTGGTGCGGGTGTCGGCGAAACGGCCGCCCCTTCGGCACTACCCTCGCCCACCTTCGCGACGCGTGCGGCCGGTGCCGGTCTGGGTGCATTGGCAACCGGCGCGGGTGCGGGCGGCTTGACGTCGTCCTTGCCGTCGCGGACTTTGCGGGGCTTGTCCGAGTGGATCATGATCCAGCGGAAGACGTTCTCCGCCTCGCGCTTGGAGCGCTCGCTCGGGGCCGACTCTTCCTTGGCGGCAGGCGCCGATGCTGCCTGCGCGCGGGCCGCCTGCCAGGCGCACATCAGCCCGGAAGCCAGCAGTGCGAGGCAGAGTGTGCGAGGCGAGAAAGTACGAGGCAAGAGCCGCAAACGCGCCTGTTCCGGCGTCGAATTGATCTGCACACGATTCCTTCCGAGAGTCTTGACGTGCCCCAACGACACGGCATCGAGTTCCACGGTGCAAAAAGTGTACCGAGCATGGTCACCCTTGCGTCAATCGGTAACTGCCCGGGAAGACGGTGCCGTGCGAAGCTGCACAAGTCGCGGGTCGGGGTCTTCCCCCGGGGCGGTTCGATAGACTCGCGGGGTGATCCCGCCGAGCTTCATCCAGGAACTGCTGTCCCGCATCGACGTCGTCGAAGTCGTCGGCCGCCATGTGCAGCTGAAGAAGGCCGGCATCAACCACAAGGGCCTGTGCCCGTTCCACGGCGAGAAGACGCCGAGCTTCACCGTGAGCCCGACGCGCCAGACCTATCACTGCTTCGGCTGCGGCGTGCACGGCAATGCGCTGGGCTTCCTGATGGAATATTCGGGGATGGGTTTCCTCGACGCGGTGCGCGACCTGGCCCAGCAGGCCGGGCTCACCGTGCCGGAGGACGACCGCTCGCCGCAGGAGCGCGAGCGCGCCGCCGAGCTGAAGGAGCGCCAGGCCACCCTCAGCGACGTGCTCGCCAAGGCCAGCGAGCATTAC
>NZ_JBFUFQ010000490.1:0-1247 GCF_056403355.1 Rhizobacter sp. P2_H3
TGTCAAGACTCTCTTCTAATCAAAATTCTGCTGCCTGAAGGGCTCCGATAGCGGGTTGAGGTATGCATCGGAGTGTGATTGTTCGGAACGTGCGGGCGAAACAATGCCTGCCGCGAACGGAAGAGCATGACTTGGGGAGGGAGCATTCTCGTAAACGTCTTGAAATACGTTTCTCCGCAGAGTAGTGGCGTGTACACAAAGCTCGCCACGCTATGCCGTGTCGCCCGCCGCTACCTTGGCGATCAGGCAGCTTCATTGCTGCACCGCCCGCATTGGTAGGGATACCAATCTTCGCCGAAACGTACTCAATCAATGAGCAGCATTGCTGTGCTCGCGGCGAGGATTCCGCTATTTGTTCGCAAGATTCGAGTCGAGATAGATAAAATGGGGGAAGGTCCGATGTCTGAAATGTCAGTCGTTAACGCGGTTGCTTCGGCGAAATTTCTGTCGGCTGAGAAGGTATGGAAGCGTGGATGGGGACGTCTGCTATTTCTCGCGTGCGCTTTCTTGCTTCAGATTTCAGTTGTGCCGTCCGCTTTCGCTCAGCCGGAACTAAGAGGTCATGCGGATCTGAAGTGGTGCAGCGATAGAGGGGAAGCAAACCCCAATATCCAGGATGGACATCCCTGCTCAGGATATTACCCAGATCCAGCCTCGGCCTCCGAGGCAGGCTTGGGGGAGTTTCCAGCCGCCTACAACGCTGGTAATTGGGACAGACGATTCAAAGCTTGGACTGGTGATACGGTGTGTGAGCTGTTTCCTCCAGCAGGGCGTCAAGGAACGTATAAATGTACTAAGAGATTTTCTGTCGAATGGACGTGGGCGTCACCTGAGCCTCCCCCGCCGGACGAAGCTACGGGTTCTTTGAATTTCCCTGTCTGCAAGTATCCCGGCAGTCAATATCTGTATGCTTGGGAGACGCCTTTTTTCAATGGAAATGATCCTGCACCAAATTGCAGCTGCTCTTCTGATAAACAAAAGATCGCAGTAAGTCCAAATAGTACTTCCGTGTGTGCCATAGTAAATAACAGAAATCACGACAAGCCAAAGCAGTGCTCGGCAAACCCACCTTATGGGCACCCGATATTTCCTTTGACCGGTAGCAAAGGGTTGACGGAGAGCTTGGATGGCTTTGTGCTTTCAGAGCAGCAGCTAAACGTTGTCTATGACTCCCGCCGAAAAGTGCCAGGCACAAACTCGTCGCTGGTGCCCGTTGCACCCTCGATGGTGTTTGGCGAGCTGTGGGG
>NZ_JBFUFQ010000491.1:0-1227 GCF_056403355.1 Rhizobacter sp. P2_H3
GACGCCGCCGTCATTTCCGGCGCAACCTCCGGCTCCGTCACCGAAGACACCACTGTCAACGGTTCTGGCAACCTGACCACCGGTGGCACGATGTCCGTCGCAGACGTCGACAACGGCCAGGCGGTGTTCCAGGCTCAGCCCGCCACAGCGGGCACCTACGGCACCTTCACCCTTGCCACCGACGGCACCTGGACTTATGCAGCTGCGAACAGCAACGCCACGGTCCAGGCGCTGCGTGCCGATCAGTCGCTGACCGAGACCTTCACGGTCAAGAGCGCTGATGGCACCAACTCCTCTGTCACGGTCACCATCAAGGGTGCCAACGACGCCGCCGTCATTTCCGGCGCAACCTCCGGCTCCGTCACCGAAGACACCACTGTCAACGGTTCTGGCAACCTGACCACCGGTGGCACGCTGTCCGTCGCAGACGTCGACAACGGCCAGGCGGTGTTCCAGGCTCAGCCCGCCACAGCGGGCACCTACGGCACCTTCACCCTTGCCACCGACGGCACCTGGACCTACGCCGCTGCCAACAACAACGCCACGGTTCAGGCGCTGCGCGCTGATCAGTCGCTGACCGAGACCTTCTCCGTCAAGAGCGCTGATGGGACCTCGTCGAGCGTCACGGTCACCATCCAGGGCACCAACGACGTCGCGGTGATCTCCGGTGTCAATACCGGCTCCGTCTCGGAAGACACGGCTGTCAACGCTTCCGGCAACCTGACCACCGGCGGCACCTTGTCCGTCGCCGATGTCGACAATGGCCAGGCCGTGTTCCAGGCTCAGCCCGCCACTGCTGGCGCCTACGGCACCTTCACGCTCGCCACCGACGGCACCTGGACTTATGCAGCTGCGAACAGCAACGCCACGGTCYAGGCGCTGCGCGCCGATCAGTCGCTGACCGAGACCTTCTCGGTCAAGAGCGCCGACGGGACTTCTTCGAGCGTCACGGTCACCATCAAGGGTGTCAACGACGCTGCCGTCATCTCCGGCGCGACCTCGGGCTCCGTCACCGAAGACACCGCGGTCAACGGCTCCGGCAATCTGACCACCGGTGGCACCCTGTCCGTCGCCGACGTCGACAACGGCCAGGCCGTGTTCCAGGCCCAGCCTGCCACTGCTGGCGCCTACGGCACCTTCACGCTTGCCGCCGACGGCACCTGGACTTACGCAGCCGCCAACAGCAACGCGACAATCCAAGCCCTGCGTGCCGATCAGTCGCTGACG
>NZ_JBFUFQ010000492.1:0-1222 GCF_056403355.1 Rhizobacter sp. P2_H3
GAGTTCGTCGTACTCCTCGAACGGCTGGTGGATCCACGGGCTCGTCGGCAGCAGCTCGACGTAGTAATCCGGCGTGTAGCTCGACACGCCCTTGGTCCAGATCACCGCCGAGCGCAGTTCGGCGATCGCCGGCATGCCGCGCAGCCGGTCGACCACCGCGCGCAGCGTGACGCCCGAGTCCGCCAGGTCGTCGACCAGCAGCACCCGTCCGGCGAGCTCGCCCTTCGGCAGGGTGATGTACTTCGCCATGTCGAGCCGGCCCTGGATGGTGCCGGCCTCGGCCCGGTACGAGCTCGTCGACATGATGCCCAGCGGCTTGTCGAACACGCGCGACAGCACGTCGCCCGGTCGCATCCCGCCGCGCGCCAGGCACAGGATCTGGTCGAACTCCCAGCCCGAGGCATGCACCTTGAGCGCCAGGCGCTCGATCAGCATGTGGTACTCGTCCCAGGACACGTAAAGGTGTTTGCCGTCGTCGGTCAGCATGTTCAAAGGCTCCAGGCGTCAGGCTTGATAGGGGTGGCGCAGCAGGATGGTGTGCTCGCGGTCGGGACCGGTCGATACCATGTCGATCGGCCGGCCGATGAACTCCTGCACGCGCTCCAGGTAGCGCCGCGCGTTCAGCGGCAGCGCATCCCATTGCGTGATGCCGGCGGTGCGCTCGGTCCAGCCCGGGAAGGTGTCGTAGATCGGCTTGCAGGCGACGATGTCGTCGGCATCCAGCGGCAGGATGTCGATGCGCTTGCCGTCCAGTTCGTAGCCCACGCAGACCTTGATCTCCGGCAGGCCGTCGAGCACGTCGAGCTTGGTGATGCACAGGCCCGAGATGCCGTTGATGATCATCGAGCGCTTCAGCAGCGCGGCATCGAGCCAGCCGCAGCGGCGCGGACGGCCGGTGACGGTGCCGCGCTCCTGGCCGACGGTCGACAGGTGGTGGCCGACCGTGCCGGGCTCGTTCATGTCGAGCTCGGTCGGGAACGGGCCGCTGCCCACGCGCGTGGTGTATGCCTTCGTAATGCCGAGGATGTAGTGCAGCAGGTCCGGCCCGACACCCGCGCCCGCCGCGGCGTTGCCGGCGACGCAGTTGCTGGAGGTCACGTACGGGTAGGTGCCGTGGTCGATGTCGAGCAGCGTGCCCTGCGCGCCCTCGAACAGGATGTTGGCGCCCTCGCGGTGCTTCATGAACAGCGTGTAGCCCACGTCGGCCAGCATCGGCTTGAGC
>NZ_JBFUFQ010000493.1:0-1208 GCF_056403355.1 Rhizobacter sp. P2_H3
CTGCTGGCCTGGTGGCGCGCCGCGCCGCGCTTCGGCCCGCTGACGGTGCCGACGCCGCCCGGCCGCCGCTCGATGGTCGAGCAGGTCACCGGCACCGCGCGCTTCCTGTGGCGCCACGGCCCGCTCGGCCTGCACGCGGCGCAGGTGCGTGCGCTCGACGAGACTGCGCGCCTGCATGTGATGCGCTACGACGATCTGGAGCGCAGCGCCCGTGCGTCGGCGATCGCGAAGCTGACCGGGCTGGACGCCGCGGCGCTCGGCCTCGCGCTCGACCGCGGCATTCCGCGCCGCCGCATCGACCTGCCGCCCGTGCTCGAACTGTTGGAAACCGCACGCCGCCGGCTGGCCGCACCGCACACCGCTTCCTGAGGACCCTCCATGCAGATCAAACCCACCGACCTGACCCGTGCCGCCGAGCTGCTGAACGAACTGCGCAGCGAGGTCGGCAAGGCCGTCGTCGGCCAGCAGCAGGCAGTGGACCAATGCCTGGTCGCGCTGATGGCCAGCGGCCACGTGCTGATCGAGGGCGTGCCCGGCCTCGGCAAGACCTTGCTTGCGCGCACGCTGGCGAAGTCGCTGTCGCTGAACTACGCGCGCGTGCAGTTCACGCCCGACCTGATGCCGTCGGACATCACCGGCCATGCGGTGCTGGAGGCGCGCGCGGACGAGGGCTCGCCGGTCGGCGCGCTGCGCGTGCACCGCGGGCCGGTCTTCACCAACCTGCTGCTGGCCGACGAGATCAACCGCGCGCCGGCCAAGACGCAGAGCTCGCTGCTGGAGGTGATGCAGGAGTACCAGGTGACGATCGAGGGGCAGACGCTGCCGCTGGACAAGCCGTTCATGGTGCTCGCGACGCAGAACCCGGTCGACACCGAGGGCACCTACCCGCTGCCCGAGGCGCAGCTCGACCGTTTCCTGTTCAAGATCGACATCGGCTACCCGTCGCAGGACGAGGAGACCGCGATCGTGCGCCGCACCACCGAGCAGCTGGCCGGCGACCAGCTGCCACTCGACGCGATCACGCCGCGGCTGGACGAGCGCTCGGTGCTCGCGCTGCAGCGCCTGGTGTCGTTCATCCGCGTCGACGACAAGGTGCTCGACTACGCGGTGCGGTTGGCCCGGGCGACGCGCGTGTGGCCGGGCCTGTCGGCCGGTGCCGGCCCGCGCGGCGCGATCGCGCTGGTGCGTGCGGCGCGCGCGACCGCGAT
>NZ_JBFUFQ010000494.1:0-1206 GCF_056403355.1 Rhizobacter sp. P2_H3
GCCTAATACTACTTGCGACGCTACTCAGGGCCTTGAGTCCGATCGACTCCACTGGCACGGCATTGGACGACAGTTCATACACGCCGTGCAAGGCCCCGCCCATCGAATACGGCACCAGCCCCGCGGCCTCGGCGCGTCTGACCTTCTCGCGATTAGCCGCGTAGTTGTTGTAGCTGAGCTTGCTCAACGCCTCGTCGGACAACAGACTGTAGTCCGGGACCTTGAAGAAGTCTCCGACCATTCGCAGGATCTGCCCGGTCCACTTCGAACCGCCTTCGTCCTGCTGCGAACCGGCCGTGGTGGAACCACTTCCTGACGAAGAGCTTTCCAGCGTGGGGCCACCGGAATCAGTGTCAACCTGACAAATCGGGTCGCAATCCGTCCCACCCCATTTTCCATGGCCGCTTCTTCTCCAGAAGTCGTCTGTCTTGCTTCTTCCTGCCACCTCAGCCCAGCCGCTCGGGTCCGTACGCGCCAGCGGATCGTTGCGCACGTAGCTGTAGCGGTTGTAGGCCTGCAGGTCCGACGGGTCGCTGACGAGCTGGTCTGTCGACAGGAAGCGCCCTATGGTGGCGTCGTACAGCCGGCCGTTCATGTGCGTGAGCCCGATGTCGTCGAGCTGCTCATGGCCGGTGAAGCCGCGGTCCGTGCCGCTGTTGACGGCGGGGCTCCAGTCGATCACCAGCGTGCCGGCAGCGTCGTAGTTGCCGTTCGCAAAACGCCGCTTGCCGAACGGGTCGTATGCATCACGGGCCGTCACATCGCCGTTGTGGTCGGTCGTCGCCGCGATGCTGCCCAGGTGATCCTTGTGCCAGTACTCCAGCTTCACCGCGCTCAGGCTCGACTGCACGGGCGGTGCGGTCTGCGTAGCGCCAAGCGTAGGCAGCGCGCCGGTGGTGACCAGCACCCCAAGGCTCTGGCCGCCTGCGCTCARGTAGTGGCGGTTGCTCGTGACCGCAGGGTTCGCAGCGCTCGGGCTCGTCGGCGCGTTGACCTCGCTCTCGAAGGCCAGACCACCCGTGTTGTCCGAGTGCAGGTACCACGTGGTTCTCGTACCGGCGTTGGTGCCGCTCGGGATGGTCCGCACTTCGCGGATGCGCGCGTGGTCCTCGTCGTAGCCCCACACGTAGCTCGGCCCGCCTGCAGGCCCTTGCACTCCGCTCTGACTGTCCGGCAGGTTGAAGCCCGTGAAGGTGATGCCTCGAT
>NZ_JBFUFQ010000495.1:0-1182 GCF_056403355.1 Rhizobacter sp. P2_H3
CGTTCCAGGGCCGCAAGAAATTCCGCGGCGTGCTGGAGGCCCTGGGAGAGCAATGGCGCCTGGTGTTCAACGACGGCAAGGTCGACCAGGCCCTGGATTTTTCGTTCGAGGAAGTGCGGGAGGCCCATCTGGTGCCTGTCCTCGATTTCAAGGGCCGGCGCTTTGCGCAGCCGGCTGCTGTGCCTGACGGAGCCGACGTGCAGGCCGAAGACGTTGACGGAGATCGTAATAATGAATCGTGAACTCTTGATGCTGGTCGATGCCATCTCGCGCGAGAAGAGCGTGGATCGCGAAGTCGTGTTCGGCGCGGTCGAGGCTGCGCTGGCCTCTGCCAGCAAGAAGCTGCACGGCGGCGAGGTCGACATGCGCGTCACCGTCGACCGCGAGAGCGGTGAGTACGAGACCTTCCGCCGCTGGCACGTGGTCCCCAATGAGGCCGGCCTGCAGCTGCCCGACTCCGAGATCCTGCTGTTCGAGGCGCTCGAGCAGATCGACGACATCGAGGTCGACGACTACATCGAGGAGCCGGTCGAATCCGTGTCGATCGGCCGCATCGGCGCCCAGGCGGCCAAGCAGGTCATCCTGCAGAAGATCCGCGACGCCGAGCGCGAGCAGCTGCTCAACGATTTCCTGTCGCGCGGCGAGAAGATCTTCGTCGGCACCGTCAAGCGCCTGGACAAGGGCGACGTGATCGTCGAATCCGGCCGGGTCGAAGGGCGCCTGAAGCGCAGCGAGATGATCCCGAAGGAGAACCTGCGTTCCGGCGACCGCGTGCGTGCCTTCATCGCCGAGGTCGACGCGACCCTGCGCGGCCCGCAGATCGTGCTGTCGCGCAGCGCGCCCGGTTTCATGATCGAACTGTTCGCCCAGGAAGTGCCCGAGATCGAGCAGGGCCTGCTGGAGATCAAGTCCTGTGCCCGCGACCCCGGTTCGCGCGCCAAGATCGCCGTGATCTCGCACGACAAGCGGGTCGACCCGATCGGCACCTGCGTCGGCGTGCGCGGTTCGCGCGTCAACGCGGTCACCAATGAACTGGCCGGCGAACGCGTCGACATCGTGCTGTGGTCCGAGGACCCGGCGCAGTTCGTGATCGGCGCGCTGGCGCCGGCCAACGTGCAGTCGATCGTCGTCGATGAAGAGCGCCACGCGATGGATGTCGTCGTCGACGAGGAGAACCTCGCG
>NZ_JBFUFQ010000496.1:0-1166 GCF_056403355.1 Rhizobacter sp. P2_H3
CTGCTGCAGCGGCAGCGGCCTTCGCGGCTTCCTCGGCAGCGGCCTTCGCGGCGGCTTCGGCCGCTTCACGCGCACGGGCCTCGGCGGCCTCGCGCTCGCGGGCTTCCTGTTCCTCGCGCTGGCGGCGCTTCTCGGCCAGCTCTTCTTCCTGGCGGCGCAGCAGCTCGGCCTGGGCCTGGGCCTCGACCTCGCGGCGCTGCAGTTCGGCGTCGTCGGCGACCGGCGCTGCCGGCTCCTCGGACGGGGCCGATTCGTCGCGCTTGACGAAGGTGCGCTTCTTGCGCACCTCGACCTGGATCGTGCGCGCCTTGCCGCTCGAATCGGCCTGCTTGATCTCGCTGGTCGACTTGCGGGTCAGCGTGATCTTCTTGCGCTCGCCCCCGCCCGTGCCATGGGCCGTGCGGAGGTAATCAAGCAGTCGCTCCTTGTCGGACTCGGTCAGCGCGTCGTCGCTCGACGCCTTGACGACGCCGGCCGACTGGAGCTGCTCGAGCAGCGCGGCTGCCGGGCGATTGAGCTCGGCAGCCAACTGGGCGACGGTGGTCACAGCCATTGTGAATATCCTTGCTTGGTACTTGCAGTGCGGCGTTCGATCGGGCGTTGGGGCATCAGGTCGATCAATGTCAGGTCGTGAACCAATGTTCGCGTGCCTTCATGATCAGTTCCTTGGCCTTGTCTTCGTCGATGCCGGCAATTTCGGTCAGTTCGTCGACCGCGAGGTCGGCGAGGTCGTCGCGCGTGTTGATCCCGCTTTCGGTCAGCTTCGGGATCAGGGCCGCATCAAGCYCCTCGAGATCGCGCAGGTTCTGCGACACGTCTTCCATTTTCTCTTCGCGGGCGATCTCCATCGTCAGCAAAGCGTCTTTGGCCCGCGTGCGCAGCTCGTTGACGGTGTCTTCGTCGAAGCCCTCGATCTCGAGCATTTCCTGCATCGGGACGTAGGCCACTTCTTCCAGGCTGCTGAAGCCTTCGGCGATCAGGATGTCGGCCACTTCGGCGTCGACGTCGAGCTTGTCGACGAACAGCTTGCGAACGCTGTCGGACTCCTCGTTCTGCTTCGCCTGCGATTCCTCGGCCGTCATGATGTTGATGCGCCAGCCGGTCATCTCGGAGGCCAGGCGCACGTTCTGGCCGCCGCGGCCGATCGCGATCGCGAGGTTCTCCTC
>NZ_JBFUFQ010000497.1:0-1159 GCF_056403355.1 Rhizobacter sp. P2_H3
CTCCCCTTGGCGCAGCAACGCGGCCTCGGCCTCTTGCGCCATCGAGCCCAGTTGCGTCGGATCCAGGGCGTGCGACCCGCTGGCGGCCGGAACAAGCGTCGCGAGTGATGTTTTCTCTATTTTCATATGTAAACTGTACGATGTCTAACGTATCTGAAAGATAGGTCGCGGTAACTATCACTTATCGTGACTAATGTAGGCCCAAAGCAGGGCGCCGATCAAGGAGACCAAAAATGCCGCGCGGAATCAGTCAAACCGATGTCTGGAACGCGTGTGATGCGCTTCTGCTTGAAGGCGCACGGCCGACGATCGAACGCGTGCGCCAAAAAATTGGCAGCGGCTCGCCGAACACCGTCAGTCCGTTCCTGGAGACGTGGTTCAGGCACCTGGGCGGGCGCATTCGGGACCCTGGGGCGTTCTCGGCGCCGTCGAATGTTCCTGACCCGGTTCAGCAAGCCGCCAAACACTTCTGGGAAACGGCTCTGGCCGAGACGCGGCGCGACTTCGACCAGCGGCTCAACGAGGGCATGGCAGCGGCAATCGCGAACGTCGAGGCGGAGAAGGAACGCGCGGTCCAGAGCGATGCCGCTGCCTTCGAGGCAACCGCGAAGGCAGCTAAGCTACAGGGCGAACTGGCCGAAAAGGGCAAGCTGCTCGACCAGGCGAAGCAAGACCTCGCCGCCGAGCGCGCGCGACTGATCGAGGTGCGTGCTTCGCTCACCTCCACGACCGAGCGCCTTCGTGAGCAGGACACTAAGTCGAGCGCTGAGTTTGCAGAGGTCAAGCGGCAGCTGGCCGCGGCCATTGAGCGCGCCGACGCCGCGGACCGCCGCGTCGCCCTTGAGCTTGAGCGGGAGCGGAACTCGCGTGCGAAGGCCGAACGCCACTCCGAGTCGCTGCAAAAGAGCCTCGACGCCTCCCAGCAGGCCGGCGCCGCGGCTGACGAGCAGGCGCGCAAGCAAGTGAACGCCGCGAGGGACCGGGAGGAGGGGCTGAAGACGCAGTTGGCGGCCGCAACGGCCGCGTTGGCATCGGAACGGCAACGCTTGGTAGAACTGCGCGCGTCCAGCGAAACCAGTTCCAGGGACGCAGAAGTTGCTCGGGCTCAATCGGCGAGCTTGCAGGCCTCGCTGGACCGGTTCGCTGCGCTGGTTGAAAC
>NZ_JBFUFQ010000498.1:0-1133 GCF_056403355.1 Rhizobacter sp. P2_H3
CTCGCCTCCGAACGGCGCACCCAGCACGAGCTGCGCTGGCGCGACCGCTGGCTGATCGTCAACGACCGCCGCCTGCACGATGGCAGCCTGGTCCACCTGGCGCTCGACATCACCGACCGCAAGCGCGCCGAGCTGGAGCTGGCCCGCCAGCAGTTGCAGGCGCACGAGGCGCAGGCGCGGCTCGGCGCGGTGCTGGCGGCCGTGCCCGACCTCTGGTTCGTGCTCGACGAGGATGGCCGCTACCTCGAATGCGGCGACCCGAAGCACCCGTTCATGGTGCACAGCTGGGAGAGCGTGCGCGGCCGGCCTTTCGTGCAGGGCGTCACGCAGGAGCTGGCCGACCAGGTGCTGCCGGCGATCCGCCGCGCGCTGCAGACCGGCGCGGTGCAGTGCCTCGAGTACGACCTGGTGACGGCCGGCGGGCGCCCCGGCAGCTTCGAGGCGCGGCTGTCGCCGATGGCCGGCGCGCGGGTGCTGTACGTCACGCGCGACATCACGCAGCAGCGTGCCGCCGAGCAGGCGCTGAAGGCCGCCGAGGAGCGCTGGAAGTTCGCGCTCGAGGGCGCGGGCGACGGCGTCTGGGACTTCGACGAGGACCGCAACCTCGCGTTCTATTCGCCGCGCTGGAAGGAGATGCTCGGCTACCGCGAGGACGAGATCGGCAACACCATCCAGGAGTGGTCGCGCCGCATCCACCCGGACGACAAGGCGCGCGTGATGCGGGCCATCCAGTCCTACCGGCGCGGCGACACCGAGGTCTACGAGACCGAGCACCGGCTGCAGCACAGGGACGGCCGCTGGCTGTGGGTGCTCGACCGCGGCAAGATCGTCGAGCGCCACGCCGACGGCAGCCCGCGCCGCGTGGTCGGCACGCATTCCGACATCACGCGCACCAAGCAGGCCGAGCAGGCACTGCGCGACAAGCAGGCCGCCGAGCTGGCCAACCGGGCGAAGAGCGAGTTCCTGTCGCGCATGAGCCACGAGATGCGCACGCCGCTGAATGCGGTGATCGGTTTCTCGCAGCTGATGCGCATGAACACCGACCCCGTCGACCTTGACAAGGTGCACGACTACGCCGACCACGTGCTGGACGCCGGGCAGCACCTGCTGGCGCTGATCAACGACGTGCTGGA
>NZ_JBFUFQ010000499.1:0-1126 GCF_056403355.1 Rhizobacter sp. P2_H3
GCGTGGTGGTGGAGCTGGTCGACACGGCGGCGGGCGAGCCGCGCGTGAACGGCATCGGCCGGCTGCCGCGCGACCTGCCCGACGGGCTGGACACGCACGTCGCCGAAGGCCGCCCGTGGCGCATGCTGCTGACCCACCTGCCGGACGGCCGCCGCTTCATCGTCGCGCAGCAGACCGACCGGCGCGACGACATCGCGCAGGACAGTGCGCTGGCCGCGCTGGTGCCGCTGGTGGTGCTGCTGCCGGTGCTGTTGCTGCTGATCCGCGTGGTGATCGGCAGCACGCTGCGGCCGATCGCGCGGGCCTCGCACCAGCTGGATCGCCAGGGCGACGCCGCGCTGGTCGACGTGCCGGCCGGCGACATGCCCGACGAGGTGCGGCCCTTCGTCACGTCGATCAACGCGCTGCTGCGCCGCCTCACCGAATCGCTCGAGCAGCAACGCCGCTTCGTCGCCGACGCGGCGCACGAGCTGCGCTCGCCGATCACCGCGCTGACGGTGCAGGCCGAGAACCTGGAGCATGCGGAGATGTCGCCCGAGGCACGGCGGCGTTTCGTGCCGCTGCGCGAGGGGTTGTCGCGCTCGCGGGCACTGCTGGAGCAGCTGCTGTCGCTCGCGCGGGTGCAGGCGCCGCGGGCCGACGCGCACCACGGGCCGGATGCAGCGGCGCAGCCCTCGGTCGCGCTGCACGAGGTGGTGCGCGAGGTGGTCTCCGACCTGGTCGCGATGGCCGAGGCCGGACAGGTCGACCTGGGCGTCACGCGGCTCGACGCGGTGCGGGTCGCCGGCACGCCGGTCGACCTGCAGACGCTGGTGCGCAATGCGGTCGACAACGCGGTGCGCTACACGCCGGCCGGCGGGCGCGTCGACGTGAGCCTCGAACAGGCCGGTGGCCGCGCGCTGCTGCGCGTCGACGACACCGGCCCCGGCATTCCGCCGGACCAGCGCGAGCGGGTGTTCGATGCGTTCTACCGGCTGCTCGGCACGCAGCAGACCGGCAGCGGGCTGGGCCTGTCGATCGCGCGCAGCATTGCGCAGCGGCTGGGTGGAACGATCACGCTGGAGACGGCGCCGGGCGGGGGCTTGCGCTTCGAGTACCGGCAGGAGAGCCAGCAAGACAGCCGCCC
>NZ_JBFUFQ010000500.1:0-1125 GCF_056403355.1 Rhizobacter sp. P2_H3
CGCTGGGGGCGCTGCCCGACACCGCGCTGCGGCTGGCCGCCGACGGGTCGAGCGAACGCGTCGCACGCGAGGCCTTGCGGCCCGGCGACCGCGTGCAGGTCGCGCTGGGCGAGGCGTTCGCCGCGGACGGCGAGCTGCTGCAGGGCCGCACGCAGGCCGACGAATCGCTGCTGAGCGGCGAAGCGCGGCCGGTCGACAAGCCGGCCGGCGCGACACTCGTGGCCGGCAGCCTCAACATCGGCGCGCCGGTGGTGATGCGTGTCGAGCGCACCGGCGCCGACACGCGGCACGAGCGCATCGTCGCGCAGATGCATGCGGCGCTGGCTGGCCGGCCGTCGGCCGCCGACGCGGCGCAGCGCTGGGCCGCGCCCTTCCTGTGGTGCGTGCTGCTGCTGGCGGCGGGTGCCGGCGCGGTGTGGAGCGTTGTCGACCCGTCGCGCGCGCTGTGGGTGGTGGTCTCGGTGCTGATCGTGACCTGCCCGTGCGCGCTGTCGCTCGCGGCGCCCGCCGCCTTCGTCGCCGCGGCGCGTGGCCTGGCGCGGCGTGGCGTGCTGCTGCAGCGGCTCGACGCGCTGCAGGTGCTGGCGCGCGTCGACACGGTGTTCCTGGACAAGACGGGCACACTGACGCAGGAGCAGCCGCACTGCTCGGCGGTGCGGCTGCTGGCCGGCGCACACGGATCCGAGGCCGAGCTGCTGCACCGCGCCGCCTCGCTCGCGCGCTGGTCGCGCCATCCGCTGTCGCAGGCGGTGGCCGGGCTCGCGCCGCAGGACGGCATCGCCTGGTCGGAGGTCGCCGAGCACACCGGCCGCGGCCTGTCGGCGCGCGACAGCGGCGGCGTGGAATGGCGGCTCGGCACCGCCGACTGGGTCGGTGCAGAACCCTCGGCCGACGACGTGCTGCGCCTCTGGTTCGGCCGCGCGGACCACGCGCTGCTGTGCCTCGAGTTCGACGAGCAGCTGCGCGGTGACGCCGTCGACGCGATGACCGCGCTCGGCCGGGCCGGCTGGCGCCGCGTGCTGCTGTCCGGCGACACACCGCAGCGGGTCGCGTCGATCGCGCGCCGCGTCGGTGCCGACGCGGCGATCGGCGCGGCCGATCCCGCCGCCAAGCAGGCCGCGGTGC
>NZ_JBFUFQ010000501.1:0-1079 GCF_056403355.1 Rhizobacter sp. P2_H3
GCATTTTGGCCCGCGGCCTCTTCTGCGGAGTGCATTGGCATTCGCGGGCCTCTAGAAGCTGACATGGTCCGCGTGCCTCGAGTGCACGGCACGCGCGCGCCGCCGCGTTCGCGTCAAGTCCGCCGAATGTTCTCCTTTGAGCTATCACTTTGCACCAAGGCTTGTTGCATCGGCCGGTGCCAAGTCTCTTGGGCGCGAAGCCAAAGAGGAGCCGCCCGGATTGCCGCGTCGATTTACTTTCCGGACACTAGCACTGTCGATTCTCACAGGCAGGCCACATCATCAGGCTAGCAGGGCGAAAGAGATTTCTGAACTCTCGTCATCAGACAACTATGAAACATATTGCAAATGTTTTGGTAGGGGAAAGCACAACTTTCAGCTCCGGCGTATATTGCTGACCTCGCCAGTTGCCGAGCCTGCGACTCCATTTGTCCTCTGTTGCTAGAAGACGTGCAGCCTGCTCTGGACTATCACTCGACCCCTCTAGCCGCTTGAGTTCTTCGCGCCAACAATGCGCAATGCGAGCGGCCGCGAATAGTCCTGCCTGACTCAGTGTTAAACGCTTCAAATGCCAGCCTTGTGATGAATCTATACAGAGATTCTCGAGCGAATAATCCTCTGGAAATTGAGTTCTCCAGAGGCTGCAAATATGAATCTCAAGTGGCACTACACTCGAAGTTGGAAATATTGCGCCAGTGCTTAGATTCGCAAAGAAGCCAAGATATTCTGAAGGAGGAAGTTGGAGCGAAAGAAAATGTCGAATGCGTTCGATATTTAGATTATCGCCTGTACCTTGAAGACCAGAAAATACGGTATTTGGGGCTCCACTGATTGTGCAAATTTGCATTTGCGATTGATTGCATCGATTTCGCTGCTCCAAAATATCAAATAAAATCCTCCCCCTTATTCTATGGTGCTCCAGCCCCAGTTCTTTAGAGGGATCAGTTGGGCCCCACTCGGATTCATCATGCAAACTAATGTCGTACTTCTTTGATAGCCGCTGAATCCCTTTGTATGCCTCGACAATCTTTTCGATATTATCCGGACAGCGCCAACGTTTTTGTGACAGTCCTGCGCCC
>NZ_JBFUFQ010000502.1:0-1074 GCF_056403355.1 Rhizobacter sp. P2_H3
GGCCAGCGCCAGCGCGTGGCCATCGGCCGCGCGATCGTGCGCAAGCCGGGCGTGTTCCTGTTCGACGAGCCGCTGTCGAACCTGGATGCAGCGCTGCGCGTGCAGATGCGCGTGGAGCTCTCGCGCCTGCACCAGGAACTGAAGACCACGATGGTCTACGTGACGCATGACCAGGTGGAGGCGATGACGCTGGCCCACCGCATCGTCGTGCTCAACGCAGGCCGCATCGAGCAGGTGGGCACGCCGATGGAGCTGTACCACCGGCCGGTGAACCGCTTCGTCGCCGGCTTCATCGGCTCGCCGAAGATGAACTTCATCGGCGGCACGCTGACGGGCACCAACACGCAACTGGCCCACGTCGCGCTGGACGACGGCTCGGCGGTGACGGTGGCCGCCGATGCGGCCTCGGTCCCGGCCGGCTCCAAGGTCACCGTCGGCCTGCGCCCGGAGCACATCGAGGCGAGCACGCAGGCGCGCGAGGGCGCGATGCGCGCGCACGTGCAGCTGGCCGAGCACCTGGGCGACACCACCTACCTGCACGTGACGCTGACCGGCGCCACCGACGCGATGACGATCCGCACCGCCCCGGACAACCCGCTGAAGACCGGCGACACCGCATACCTCAGTTTCCCGCCGCAGCGCGGCTTTCTGTTCGACGACCAGGGGCGCACGCTCCCCGGCGCCGGCTGAAGGCGGCGCAGGCGTTCGACGGCCCACGAGGCCACCACAGGAGACACGACGATGAGCACCACCCGACGACTCCCTCTCGCAATGCTGGCCTCGGCCGCGGCGTTGGCCCTCGCAGGCACGCTGCCGCTCGCCGCGCACGCCGCCGAGCCCGGCAAGCTGCTGATCTGGATCAACGGCGACAAGGGCTACAACGGCCTGGCCAAGGTGGGCGAGGAGTTCACCGCCAAGACGGGGGTGCAGGTGGTGGTGGAGCACCCGGAGGACGCACCGAACAAGTTCCAGCAGGCCGCCGCGGCCGGCAAGGGCCCGGACATCTGGATCTGGCCGCACGACCGCATCGGCGAGTGGATCGCCGGCGGGCTGCTGCAGCCGGTGAGCCCGAGC
>NZ_JBFUFQ010000503.1:0-1071 GCF_056403355.1 Rhizobacter sp. P2_H3
CCGCGGCGCCGGCGCCACCACCGTCGGCGTCGCCACCGCCGCGCAGGCCGAGCTGCCGGTGCTGATCGAGGCGCTCGGCACCGTCACCCCCGCCGCCACCGTCACCGTGCGCGCGCAGGTCTCGGGGACGTTGACCCGCGTGCTGTTCAAGGAAGGCCAGCTGGTGAAGAAGGGCGAGCTGCTCGCCACCATCGACGCCCGCCCGTACGAGATGGCGCTGCTGCAGGCGAGCGGCCAGCGCCTGCGCGACGAGGCCCAGCTCGATGCCGCCCGCGTCACGCTGACGCGCTACCAGACGCTGCTGTCGCAGGACTCGATCGCCCGCCAGGATGTCGACACCCAGGCCGCGCTCGTCAAGCAGCTCGATGGCACCTTGATGACCGACAAGGCCTCCGAAGGCACCGCCCGCCTGAACCTCGCCTACACCCGCATCACCGCGCCGGTCGGCGGGCGCATCGGGCTGCGCACCGTCGACGAGGGCAACCTGGTGTCGTCGGGCGACACCACCGGCATCGCGGTGATCACGCAGACCGAACCGATCGACATCGCGTTCTCGATCCCGCAGGATCGCCTGCCCGCCATCCAGGCCCGCGTCGCCAGCGGCGCCCAGCTGCCGGTCGCCGCCTACGACCGCACCCGCACCAGCAAGCTCGAGAGCGGCACCTTCTCCACCTTCGACAACCTCGTCGACACCACCACCGGCACCGTGAAGGCCAAGGCCCGCTTCCCGAACCAGGGCGGCGCGCTGTTCCCGAACCAGTTCGTCAACGTGCGCCTGCTGCTCGACACCGTGAAGGGCGCCGTCGTGGTGCCGATCACCGCGCTGCGCAACGGCCGCGACGGCGACTACGTCTACGTGCTGCAGCCCGACCGCACCGTGCAGCAGCGCACCGTCACGCGCGGCCAGGCGACGGTCGACAAGGTCTCGATCACCGCCGGGCTCGAGGCCGGCGAGCGGGTCATCACCGAAGGCGCCGACCGGCTGAAGGACGGCGCGCGCGTGACGCTCTCGGCCGACCGCGCCGCGTCGGGCGCGCAGGGCGCCTCGGGCCCGGCCGGTGCGTTCCCGCC
>NZ_JBFUFQ010000504.1:0-1064 GCF_056403355.1 Rhizobacter sp. P2_H3
GCCGCCGGCTTCACCGGCTCGCGCCGCGGCTCGGCCTGCGCCAGCAGCGGCAGTTCGTCGACCAGCCGCACCACCTCGTCGACCTTGATCGACAGCCCGCCGATGTCGGCCACGCCGACCGACTTGACGCGGTCGATGTCGCGCGCGATCGCGCGGCGCACGCCGTCCAGCCGCGGCTGGCTGTAGCGGGCCAGGCGCTCGTCGGCCTGCTTCAGCGCCGCCACCAGCGGCTCGGCACTGCCGGTGATCGCCGCTTGCTGCTGCGCGACGCGCAGGCCGGCGTCGATGTCGACCAGCACGTTCTCGTCGCGCGAGCGCGACAGCGACTGGATCAGGTCCTCGAGCTGGCTGCGCTGGATCGCGACCTCGGCCAGCTTGGCCTCGAGCAGCGCGACCTTGGCCGCACTGTCGCGCGCGACCTCCTGCGCCTGGCGCGCCATCACCTGCGCCTCGCCGGACTGCCGGCCGCTGTCCTGCTGGCGGCGCACCAGCTCCTGCTCCAGCGTGCGCACCCGTTGCTGCGCCGACCAGGCCTGCACCAGCGCGATGACGATCAGCAGCACCAGCAGCGCGAGCACCGCCGGCGCGAGCCAGCCAGGCAGGCGGCGCGGCGGCGCGGCAGCGGCCACCGGTGCGGCGGGCACCGGCTCGGCGATGGAGGGCGGGGAGGCAACGGTGTCGGTCACGATGCGATCGATTGTATGCAGGCCACCACTTCCGCGAGAGCGGGCCGGGATTCGAGCACCTGCCCGAGGCCGAGCGCGCGCGCGCGGGCCGCGATCCGCGGGTGCGTCGCGAGCGCGCGGCCGGCCGCCCAGGTCCGGGCCGGCGCGAGCGCCTCCAGGTGGTCGACCGCTTCGGAGCTGCTGAAGAACCACAGGTGCTGCGCCGGGCGGTCGAGCGCGGCCTGCAGCAGCGTGCGCCCGGCGTCGTCGAGCAGCGGCGCGCTGCGGCCGTAGGCGCAGGCCAGCGACACCGTGGCGCCCTGTTCGCGCAGGCGCTCGGCGAGCCAGTCGCGCCCGCTGGTGCCGCGCACCACCAGCACGCGGCGGCCCGCCCAGGCC
>NZ_JBFUFQ010000505.1:0-1051 GCF_056403355.1 Rhizobacter sp. P2_H3
CCCGCAGCGCCTCGCCGGCCGGCCAGGGCGCGCCGACGCCGGTGGGCGGCGGGCTGGCCGAGCTGTCCGATCGCCTGGGTGCGCTGTTCGATCGCGTCTGGGGCGAGACCCGCTCGCTGGTGCGCGTGAACCGCATCGACAACCCGGATGCGATGTGGCTGGCGCCGGAGCAGGCCTTCTTCCTGCGCGAGAACCTGAAGCTGCGCCTGCTGAACGCGCGCCTGGCGGTGCTGAGCCGCCAGTTCGACGCGGCGCAGGCCGACCTGCAGAGCGCCCAGCAGGCGCTGGAACGCTATTTCGACCGCAGCTCGCGGCGCACGACGGTGGCGCTCGAACTGGTGAAGCAGGTGTCGGCCGGCGCCCGCCAGGTGGTGCTGCCGCGGCCCGACGACACGCTCGCGGCGCTGGCCACCGCGACGGCCGGCCGTTGACCTGAGGTCCCCCTTCCCGATGCGTGCCGTCATCTGGTTCGTGCTGTTGTTCGCTCTGGCGGTGGTCAGCGCTTCGGTGCTGGGCACCAATGACGGCCTGGCGTCGTTCTACTGGGGCTCGTGGCGGCTCGACGTCTCGCTGAACCTGTTCCTGATCGCACTGGTGGCGACCTGCTTCGCGCTGGTCGCGGTGATCCAGGCGATCAACGCGCTGATCGGGCTGYCGCGGCGGGCCCACGAATGGCGCGTCGCGCGCCGCGACCGCACCGCGCAGGCGGCGTTGCGCGATGCGCTGTCGCAGTACTTCGGCGGGCGCTACAGCCGCGCGCAGAAATCGGCGCAGCGGGCGCTGCTGATCCAGAGCGACACGCCCGACCTGGTGCAGGACAACGAATTCACCGTGCTCGGCCACCTGCTGGCCGCCGGCAGCCTGCACAMGTTGCAGGACCGCGCCCGCCGCGACGAACAGCTGCGCCTGGCGCTCGAGCTGTCGAGCCGCAGCGGCCTGGCGCGGCCGGCCGAGGAGGGCGCGCGCCTGCTGGCCGCCGAATGGGCGCTCGACGACCGCGATGCGGCGCGTGCGCTCGAGCTGCTGGGCGAACTGCCGCCCGGGGTCGCGC
>NZ_JBFUFQ010000506.1:0-1039 GCF_056403355.1 Rhizobacter sp. P2_H3
GCGCCAGCACCGCGCCGTCGGCCTCGACCAGGTCGGCCCAGCGGCGCAGCACGCGGGCGCGTTCGCGCGGCGGGCGGCGCGACCAGTCGCTGGCGCGCCAGCGCGTCCACGCGTTCTCGACCGCCTGGTCGACCATCGCCGCGTCGGCCAGCGGCAGCTCGGCCTGGTGGCGGCCGTCGGACGGGCGCGACACCGCCAAGCCCGCGGCCTGCGCCGGGCGCAGCAGCCGGCCGTCGATGAAGTGGCCGCTCGGCACGTCAATCTGATCGGGATGGAAGGTGTGCACGCGCCGGCCTCGCAAAAATGGGGTTCAATCGACGCTCGAATGCTAGGCAGGGTGGTGCGGAATTTGCGGCCGTACGCAGGCCGGCGAACGCAGCAAATGGCGAATCGCCCGGCCCGTGCAGCGCAAGCTGCGGTTTTGATCGCGGCGACAAGATCGTCCTATCCGGGGCGATGGGAAGCTTGGAACCATCGCACGAGACGCCTGCGCTGGAGAAGCCATTGACTGACATTTCGAAGAGCGGGACCGCGGCCGACGGGGTCGCGTTGCGGCCCATGGAGGCCCGGGACCTCGACGCCGCCCACGCGCTGTCGCTGCGCGTGCACTGGCCGCACCGGCTCGCCGACTGGCAGTTCAGCTTCGAGTTCGGCCGCGGGCTGGTCGCCGAGCGCGACGGCGAGCTGATGGGCACCGCGCAGAGCTGGTCCTGGGGTGAACGGCACGCGACCATCGGCCTGGTGATCGTCGACCCGCGCTGCCAGGGGCGGCGCATCGGCTACCGCCTGATGGAGGCGCTGCTGGCCGGACTCGGCGGGCGCAGCGTGCTGCTGCATGCGACGCCGGAGGGCCGCGGCCTGTACGAGCGCCTGGGCTTCGTGCGGACCGGCGAGGTGCGCCAGCACCAGGGCACGGCGCTGCCGGCGCCACTGGTCGCGCTGGACACCGGCCGGCGCCTGCGCCCGGCCGACCACAACGACAGCGAGGCGCTGGCGCGGCTCGACGCGCAGGCGCGCGGCATGCCGCGCCCGGCCCTGA
>NZ_JBFUFQ010000507.1:0-1008 GCF_056403355.1 Rhizobacter sp. P2_H3
TCTCACGAGCGCGGTGCTGGCGGGCAGCGGCGAATTCGCGCCGCTCGAGGCGCCGTGGGCTTTTGTGGAGGCGCTGATGGACTTTGGGGCATCCATGACGAGATCGTGAGCTGGCGTCTCGCAGGCCGCCCGATCGACACGGCAAGGAAGTCCCCATGGCCTCAAAACGCAAACGGCTCCCGAAGGAGCCGTTTTTCACTCTGGAGGCGCGGGCCGGAGTCGAACCGACCTACACGGATTTGCAATCCTCGGGCTCCCTTGCGATTCAATGCGATAGTGAAAAACCGCGCCATTCTCGCGGCAGGCCGTCATGTCCTCGACGCTCTCGACTAGCTGCTTAGACGTCTGATCGTCGATCGAGCGCCACGGCGGATGCGCGCGACAGTTGCCTAACTCTGGATCTGGGCGAGGCCACAGGCCGGACGCGGGCTGCCAGGACCCGGTTAGACGCACGGACGAACCGGTTTGCGGATGCCGCCGCGCCATGGTCGAATTTGATTCAGTGGACTTGGCTTGACAGTTCCTTTGGCGAGACCGTTCCCAAATCGCTCCAAGTTAAGTCCTTGATCCCGCTAATCACTGGCATCGTGAAAATAATACGCTGGAAGGAATTTCCCAGGGGCCGATGGCAGCTGCTAGCGACGCGTGTCCATCCCTCGCCATATCCTTGGGAGCTCGAACCGGAACTGCCTGAAGATAGAGCCAGTGATAATGGCCGCTTGTGATCTTAGAGACTACATCCGTTGGGCTACAGGGGGTTTCGTGCTTAAAGCGAACTGTGACAGAAAATGGCGATCCGAGTGTCTGCTGCGCGATCAGAGGGCGGTCCAAGCCAGGTGCAGATAGCAAGCGCCAGTCCATCGCGCCGGTTGCCGTAATCATCTTCGCATGTAAACCACCCTCGTCGATTTTCTCCGGCACGCTATTTTGCGCGCTGAGGGCATTGCGAGAGCGGGCTTGCAGCCAACGATCGGTCAAAATAACACTCTGACGCGAAAAATCCAGAAG
>NZ_JBFUFQ010000508.1:0-994 GCF_056403355.1 Rhizobacter sp. P2_H3
CAGCAGCGGCCGGCGCAGCGTGCGCCACGGCGCCCACGACAGCGCGCGCCAGGCGTGCAGCGCGGCGGCGCCGGCCAGCAGCGAGGCGGCCAGGCGCGGTGTCTCGCCCGCCACCCACAGCGCCAGCCCGCCGACGGTGGCGACCAGCGCGATGCGATCGCGCAGCGGCGAGGCACGCAGTTGCAGCCCGGGCGTCGCGTTCATCGTGAAGGCCGGGATCACGCGGCCGCCCATCACCGTCTCCAGCACGACGATGAGGGCCAAGCCGGCGTGCAGCGGCGCCATCGCATCGAAAGCCAGCGCACCGCTGGCCGCCAGGTGGAAGCCGAGGTTCGCCAGGCCCAGCAGCCCGAGCAGCACCGCGATGCCGGCATTACGCAGGTTTCGCGAGCGGATCACCAGGTCGGCGAACAGCGCGGCCACCAGCGGCAGCAGGGTCACGTCGAGCAGGAAGAAAACGGGGTAGGGCGCGCACAGCCCGGCCACGCGGGCGGACAGCCACAGTGCGGCCAGCGCGCCGAGCAGGCCGCCGCGCGGCGTCGGCAGCTGCGTCCACAGCTGGCCGGCGGTGAGAAGGAAGCCGATCACCACCGCGCCGACGACGCCGAAGATCATCTCGTGCGCATGCCACAGCGCGGGTGCCAGCGTGCCGGGCAGCGCGAGGCGGCCGGTGAAGACGAAGAACCAGGCCGCCATCAGCACGACCGCGGCGCTCGCGGCGCCCAGGTAGAACGGGCGGAAGCCCAGCCTCAGCAGCGGCCACCCGCGGGGCGCCGGTGGCTTCGCCCGCGGCGACGGGACGGCGACGCGGATGGGGCGGAACGAGGAGGCGCTGGGCGTGGACATGATGGGTGCTTATTAATGCATTTAAATGGCATCTTAAAGCCGACGATCGCACCATGGCAAGCAAGAAGCTATGCCACTTTGTCCCACCCTAAAGTAAACTAAAACATGCTTGTTTGCTGGAGTGGCCCGTGCGCCTGACCGTCTACAC
>NZ_JBFUFQ010000509.1:0-992 GCF_056403355.1 Rhizobacter sp. P2_H3
GGTCGAACCGAGGTCGCCCCCTGCGCGCCGTAGTTGTAGATGCCGACATCGCTCTTGTAGAGGATGCTGCCCAGCGCGTTGTATTGCAGGCTCACCGTGCGCACCAGGCCGTTGATCGCAGGAGCCGCCACCGTGTAGCGCTGCAATCGGCCGAGCGCGTCGTGCTCGAAGTTCTCCGTCACCGCACCGGCGGCGCCATCTCCGTTCGCATCATTGCGGTTCGTCAGCCGACCCAGGCTGTCCCACACGTAGCCGTGGTTCAGCACGTCGGTCGCGTTGCCTTTGCCGGTCGTCAGGCTGCTGGTGCGGCCCGTCGATGCCTCATAGCCGGACCTGCTCACGACCGCGTTGCTGTACTTCTGCTGCTCCAGGCCGTCCCACGCGTTGTAGGCCAGCCCCTGCCACAGCACGGTGCCGGCCGGCAGCGTGACGCTCGCTCCCGGCGTGCCACCCGGGGTGGCGGGCAGCGGGTTCACCGTCACCGCCGTTGCCAATGACACCGTGCCGAGGAAACCCTTCGGCGTGTAGCCGTAGTTCACCGCCAGCCCGCTCGGCCAGGTCTGCGTCGCTTGCCGGCCGTTCGCGTCATAGCTCAGCGCGCTCGCAAAGCTCGGCCCGTTGGCGATGCTCGAGCGGGTGTTGATCAGCCGCCCCAGGCTGTCGTACACCCACTGCCGGCTGAGGTCCGTGTTGGCACTCGTCGCGCACAACTTGCCGATGCCCATCGCGCAGCTGTCGTAGGTCCAACTGCTCTGGTATTCCGGCTCGATGCGCAGCGTCACCCGGCCGAGCACGTCGTACTTCATCGTGGTCGAGCCGCCGCGCTGCTTCTGCAGCGGGTTCTGCTGCCACACCGCTTGGCCGAGCGCGTCGTAGTGGTACTCGAGCATCCCGGCGTCCGGGTCCGTCAGCCTGAGCTTGCGGCCCCGGATGTCGTACGCGATCTGCACGGTGTTCTGCAACGCGTCCTTCGTCGTGACGAGGTTGCCGAA
>NZ_JBFUFQ010000510.1:0-980 GCF_056403355.1 Rhizobacter sp. P2_H3
CAGCAGCTGCGCCTGGCCGGCCAGGGCGCGCCGGGCCTCGGCGGCGGGCCGGCGGGCGACCTGTACCTCGAGATCGAGATCGCACCCCACGCGCAGTTCAGCATCGACGGGCGCGACGTCACGCTCGAGCTGCCGGTCGCGCCGTGGGAGGCCGCGCTCGGTGCGAGCGTCACGGTGCACACGCCGGACGGCCGCATCGAGCTGACGGTGCCAGCCGGCTCGGCCGCCGGGCGGCGGCTGCGCCTGAAGGGCAAGGGGCTGCCGGGCACGCCGCCGGGCGACCTGTACGTGCTGCTGGCGGTGCGCGTGCCGGCCGCCACGAACGACGCGCAGCGCGAGGCCTATGCGGCGCTCGGCCGCGCGTTCGGCGGGTTCGATGCGCGCAGCGAACTGGAGGGCTGACATGGCACACGCGCAATCCATCAGCGTCGACGCGGTCGTCGTCGACGAGACACACCAGTTCACGCTGACGCAGCTGGTGCAGGTCTGCGGCACCGAACCCGAGCGGCTGGTCGCGCTGGTCGACGAGGGCGTGCTGTCGCCGCAGGGCGAGGCGCCGGAGCGCTGGCGTTTCAGCGGCAGCGAGCTGGCCCGCGCGCGCAAGGCGCTGCGCCTGTCGCGAGACCTGGAACTCGGTCCCGGCGGCACGGCGCTGGTGCTGCAGCTGCTCGACGAGATCGACGCGCTGCGGCGGCAGCTCGACGCGTTCAGGCCCCGCTGAGCGCGCGGCGCCTCCCCCGCGCAAGCCGCCAGCCCGACACCACGGCCGGCACCGCCAGCAGCGGCAGCACCACGCTGGCCGGCAGCACCGGCAGGCCGAACAGCCGTGCGAGCTGCGGCACCAGCAGCAGCAGCGAGAAGGTCGCCGCGACCCCCAGCACCAGCAGGTCGAAGCTGCCGTTGCGCACCGCCAGCGCATCGCGTCCGCCGCGGAACCACTGCAGCATCGCGAGGTTGCCCGCCGCCAGCGTCGCCAGGCC
>NZ_JBFUFQ010000511.1:0-978 GCF_056403355.1 Rhizobacter sp. P2_H3
TGGTGCCCAGGAGAGGACTCGAACCTCCAYGGAGTTACCCGCTAGTACCTGAAACTAGTGCGTCTACCAATTCCGCCACCTGGGCATCTCAGGAAGCCTGCGACTATAGCATGAGCGAAAGTCGCATCTTCAATCTCTCTCTCACAAAAGCAAAAGGCCAACACGTTGGTGCTGGCCTTCTCAAATTTCCCGCATTTATTGATTATTCTTGGTGCCCAGGAGAGGACTCGAACCTCCACGGAGTTACCCGCTAGTACCTGAAACTAGTGCGTCTACCAATTCCGCCACCTGGGCATTTCAGGAAGTCTTGGACTATATCATCAAAAACAACAACTTCTCCAATGCAACGCAAGTCAGCAACGAACTGATGAGCGAAGTCGAGGGCACGGTGCAAGGGCACCGCGACGGTCACGGATTCCTGGTCCGCGACGACCGGCAGCCCGATCTCTATCTCTCCCCGCAGGAAATGCGCGCGGTGCTGCACCGTGACCGCGTGAAGGCGCGCGTGATCCGCTACGACCGCAAGGGCCGGCCCGAGGGCCGCGTGCTCGAGATCATCGAGCGCAAGAAGGCGCCGATCATCGGCCGCCTGCTGCACGAGAGCGGCATCTGGCTGGTCGCCCCCGAAGACAAGCGCTACGGCCAGGACATCATGGTCCCGAAGAACGCGATCGCCAACGCGACCGCGGGGCAGGTGGTCGCGATCGAGCTGACCGAGCCGCCGTCTCTGTACTCGCAGCCGATGGGCCGCGTTTCCGAGGTGCTCGGCGAGATCGACGACCCCGGCATGGAGATCGAGATCGCGGTGCGCAAGTACGAGGTGCCGCACCGCTTCTCGCCCGAGACGCTGTCGCAGGCCGCGGGTCTGCCCGACAAGATCCGCGCGGTCGACCGCAAGGACCGCATCGACCTCACCGACGTCGCGCTCGTGACGATCGACGGCGAGGACGCGCGCGAGTTCGACGACGCGGTGTACTG
>NZ_JBFUFQ010000512.1:0-976 GCF_056403355.1 Rhizobacter sp. P2_H3
GCCGATCAGGCCGATCAGTCGCTGACGGAGACCTTCTCCGTCAAGAGCGCCGACGGCACCAGCTCGTCGGTCACCGTCACCATCAAGGGCGCCAACGACGCTGCCGTCATCTCCGGTGCGACCTCGGGTTCCGTCATCGAAGACACCGCGGTCAATGCCTCGGGCAACCTGACCACCGGCGGCACCTTGTCCGTCGCCGACATCGACAACGGCCAGGCCCTGTTCCAGGCTCAGCCGGCCACCGCGGGTACCTACGGCACCTTCGCACTCGCCACCGATGGCACCTGGACCTACACCGCAGCCAACGGCAACGCCGCGGTTCAGGCGCTGCGCGCCGACCAGTCGCTCACCGAGACCTTCAGCGTCAAGAGCGCTGATGGGACCTCGTCGAGCGTCACCGTCACCATCCAAGGCACGAACGATGTGGCCGTGATCAGCGGCGCCACCTCCGGCTCCGTCACCGAAGACACCGCCGTCAACGGCTCCGGCAACTTGACCACCGGTGGCACCCTGTCCGTCGTCGACGTCGACAACGGCCAGGCGGTGTTCCAGGCTCAGCCTGCCACTGCCGGCACCTACGGCACCTTCACGCTGACATCGGCCGGCGTGTGGACCTACGCAGCCGCCAACAGCAACACCACGATCCAGGCGCTGCGCGCCGATCAATCGCTGACCGAAACCTTCTCGGTCAAGAGCGCTGACGGCACCAGCTCCTCTGTCACGGTCACCATCAAGGGCACCAACGACGTCGCAGTGATCTCCGGTACCAATACCGGCTCCGTCACGGAAGACACTGCTGTCAACGGCTCCGGCAACCTGACCACCGGCGGCACCCTGTCCGTCGCCGACATCGACAACGGTCAGGCCGTGTTCCAGGCCCAGCCTGCCACCGCCGGCACCTACGGCACCTTCACGCTGACATCGGCCGGCGTGTGGACCTACGCAGCCGCCAACAACAACACCACGATCCAGGCGC
>NZ_JBFUFQ010000513.1:0-951 GCF_056403355.1 Rhizobacter sp. P2_H3
CACGACGCGTTGGGCCGGCTGCAGCGCTACACGGTGGCGGCTCCTGCGATCAACGGCCTCGTGCGCACGGTGAGCCTGCAATACAACGCGCTGGGCAGCATCCTCTACAAGAGCGATGTCGGGGTGTACAGCTACAACGCACAGGGCGCCAATGCAGTGCGGCCGCATGCGGTGAAGAGCATCGAAGGAGCCGCGGCCAACACCTACGGCTTCGATGCGAACGGCAACATCGCCAGCGCGACGGCGGGTAAGTACCGCGGGATCACGTACACCGGCTTCAACCTGCCGGACAGCCAAGCCGGTGTGCAAGGGCCTGCAGGCGGTCCGAGTTACGTGTGGAGCTACGACGAAGACCATGCCCGCATCCGCGAAGTGCGGACCATCCCGAGCGGCACCAACGCGGGCACCCGAACCACTTGGTACCTGCACTCGGACAACACCGGAGGCTTGGCCTTCGAGAGCGAGGTCAATGCGCCGACCAGCCCGAGTGCCGCGAACCCGGCGGTCACGAGCAACCGCCACTACCTGAGCGCTGGCGGCCAGAGCCTCGGGGTGCTGGTGAGCACGGGAGCGTTGCCCACGCTCGGCGCCGCGCAGACCGCACCAGCCGTGCAGTCGAGCCTGAGCGCGGTGAAGCTGGAGTACTGGCACAAGGATCACCTGGGCAGCATCGCAGCGACGACCGACCACAACGGCGACCTGACGGCCCGCAACGCCTACGACCCGTTCGGCAAGCGCCGTTTCTCGAGCGGCAACCACGACGCCGCCGGCGCGCTGGTGATCGACTGGAGCCCCTCGTTGAACAGCGGCACCGACCGCGGCTTCACCGGCCATGAGCAGCTCGACGACATCGGGCTCACGCACATGAACGGCCGCATGTACGACGCGGCCCTCGGGCGCTTCCTGTCAGCGGATCGGGCCGTGACGAAGCCCTACGAACTGCAGAGCTAC
>NZ_JBFUFQ010000514.1:0-941 GCF_056403355.1 Rhizobacter sp. P2_H3
GGCTTGGCGCCGAGGTCCATCGCGGCCTCTTCGAGCGAGGGGTTCAGGTCCTGCAGGCGGGCCTGCACGACGACGGTGGCGTACGACATGCCGAGCAGCAGGTGGCCGAGCCAGATCGTCATCAGCCCGCGCTCGGGGAAGCCGACGGCCTTCTGCACCGACACCAGCATCAGCAGCAGCGACAGCCCGCAGATCACCTCGGGCATCACCAGCGGCGCGTTGACGAGGCCGTTGAAGAGCGTGCGGCCGGTGAAGCGCCGGTACTTGACGAGCGAGAAGGCGGCGAGCGTGCCGAGCAGGACCGAGCCGCAGGCGCTGAGGAAGGCGATCTTCAGCGACAGCCACAGGCCGGACAGCATCTCGCGGTCGTTGACGAGCTTGCCGTACCACTCGAAGGTGAAGCCGCCCCACACGGTGGGCAGCGGCGACGCGTTGAACGAGTAGATGACGAGCGTGACGATCGGCAGGTACAGGAACACGAAGCCGCCGACGAGCCAGGCGCGGCCGAACCAGGCGGCCTTGGGGTGCACGGTGCCGCTCATCGCCTGCGCTCCTGGCTCTCGACCTGGTACTTGTTGAAGAGGGCGAGCGGGAAGACGATCAGCAGCACCAGCACGACGGCGACGGTGGAGGCCATGGTCCAGTCGTTGTTGCTGAAGAACTCGTCCCACAGCACGCGGCCGATCATCAGCGTCTGCGGTCCGCCGAGCAGCTCGGGGGTGACGAACTCGCCGACGCAGGGGATGAACACCAGCATCGAGCCGGCGATGATGCCGGCCTTGGACAGCGGCACGGTGATGCGCCAGAACCCCTGCCAGGGTGTCGCGCCGAGGTCGGCGGCGGCCTCGAGCAGGCGCAGGTCCATCTTCGCGAGGTTGGCGTACAGCGGCAGGATCATGAACGGCAGGTAGGTGTAGGTCATGCCGATCACGAGCGAGAAG
>NZ_JBFUFQ010000515.1:0-931 GCF_056403355.1 Rhizobacter sp. P2_H3
GCTGTGCACCGACGAGCACGCCTTCGACGGTGTACGTCGGCCCGTACGCGACGATCCTGCCGGGCGGCAGCGCCACCGGCAGCGCGCGCATCGAAGACCAGGCCATCATCGCGAACGGCTCCGTCACCGGCGGCACGGTCGGCGGGCTCAGCGTGATCGGCGTGACCGGCAGCCCGTGGGGCAACAACAGCTTCTCGGTGTCGGGCTCGGCCCAGGTGCGCACCACGTTCTACCCGCTGGGCTTCTTCGAGGCGAGCCAGGGTGCTTCGGGCACGTTGAACCTGCATGGCGATGTCGAGTACCGCGGCACGGGGCTCAACCTGAGCTCGGGCAACCGCTCCGGGTTCGTCGATGCGACGTCCAACGTGGGGTCGGCCACCGACATCAACACGAAGACGACGCTGACCTGGCGGCCCTGACCGCCGACCCCTGAGCCCCACAGCCCCCGAGGAAGCGACCATGATCCGATTCAAGCCGCTGGCCATCTGCATGGCCATCGCGGGGCTGTGTGCGCCCGCCGTTCACGCCGCCAGCCCGGTGACCCTGACCTACGTGGTCAACAACCAGTGGGGTTCGGGCTACTGCGCCACGGTGCGTGTCTCGAACCCGAACAGCGAGGCGGTGCAGTGGAGTGGCACGCTGACCGTGCCCGGGACGGTCGGCAACCTGTGGAACGGCGTGTGGAAGCAGAGCGGGTCGACGCTGGCCTTGAGCGGGGTCGAGTGGAACAGGACGCTCGCGGCGAAGGCGACGAACGAGTCGATCGGCTTCTGTGCGACCTCGGCGGCCGCGCCGGCGCCGACGCCGGCACCCGCGCCTGCGCCGACCCCTGCACCCGCGCCCGCTCCAGCCCCCACTCCTGCGCCGGCACCTGCGCCCACGCCGGCACCTGCGCCCGCGCCATCCACCGGCCCGGTCGCCGGCTCACGCC
>NZ_JBFUFQ010000516.1:0-920 GCF_056403355.1 Rhizobacter sp. P2_H3
AGCTGAGCGCGACCCACCGGTTCGCGGCCGCGTCGTGGCGGCGGTAGGCGATGCCCTCGGGGCTGCGATGGACGCGCGCGTCGAACAGTTCGGTCAGCGTGCGGGCGTGGGACAGGATCGGATCGTCGAGAGTCATCGGGCCATTGTCAGCTCAGCTCGGGGCCGATGAGGCGGCACCGCGTGCACGCGGCCGGGGTCGCTCGACCGTTCACGGGCGATGCGTCCGTTCGTGCACCGACTGGCAGGCGGCGCAGCGCTGCGCCGCCGGCTGCGCCAGCAGCCGCTGCAGCGCGATCGGCTCGCCGCAGTCGGCGCAGTCGCCGTAGCTGCCGTGCTCCAGGCGCTGCAGCGCCGCCTCGGTCAGGCGCAACTCGTCGAGGTCGCGCTGCGCCTGCGCGTCGTCGATTTGCGCCGACTGGCTCTGCGTCGCCTCGTCCTTGCGGTCGATCACCTCGTGGCCGCCGGCCCGGCCGGCGTCCTGCTGCGCCATCCGCGCCGCGTGCACATCGGCCTGCAGGCCCTGCAGCCGGAACAGCAGCAGGCCGCGCAAGGCGTTCAGGTGGGTCTGGGTCGGCAGGTCCATGCGGTCTCCGTCGCGGGTTGGTGATCGGCCCGATTCTTTGGGGCAACCCGGCGCCGCGGCTTGAGCCACGTCAAGGAGACAACCGGGCACGCTGCCTATCGTGCGGCCTTCTTCCAGGAGAAACCCATGGCCCAGATGAAAGCCGCCGTCGTCCAAGCGTTCGGCCGGCCCCTCGAGATCGGCGACATCGAGGGCCGCATCGTGATGCGCATCGGCGCATGACGGCCGCGCTGCGCGACTGGTGGCTGCACCTGGCGGCCGCGCCGGCGAAGCAGGCCGCGCTGTGGTCGGCGGCGGCCACGCAGGTGCTGCCCGGCGCGCTGGCCGCGCTCGCCGG
>NZ_JBFUFQ010000517.1:0-884 GCF_056403355.1 Rhizobacter sp. P2_H3
CCCCGGTGTCGCCCCCAGGCCCGAGGCCGGCGGGCCGGCACCGTCGTCGGCCAGCTTCTCGCCGTTGACGCTGGCGCTGCGGCCCTGGCTGCGCAGGTCGGTCTGCATCACCTCGTCGGCGCGCCAGACGCCCAGCGGCCGGCCCAGCGGGTCGGTCTTCGGGATCGGCGAGGGCAGCAGGTCGCCGACGCCGACGATCAGCCCCGGCACCTCGCCCGGCTTGTCGTCGAAGGCCGGTCGGTACAGCGGGTTCAGCGGCGGCGCTTCCTGCCCGTCGGTGATGAACACCAGCGAAGGCTTGCCGGGCAGGTCGCGCGCGATGCCGAGCGCGCTGTGCAGGCCCTTCGAGATCTCGCTGTTGCCCGACCAGGCCATGCGGCCGTCGATGCGCGCAAGCGTGCTGCGCAGCTCGCCCAGGTTCGCGCACACCTCCACCGGCGCCAGCAGCAGGAACGAGCGGTACTCGGTGAACACCGCCCAGCCCACCTTCGACCCGCAGGGCAGCGCGAGCAGGCTCTCGCGCAGCGCATGCTTCGCGAACGCGAGGCGCGACGCCGGCTTGCCGTCCAGCAGTTCATCCGTCACGTTCATGCTCTGCGTGATGTCGAGCACCACCACGTGCTCGAACAGCCGGCGCTCGATGCGCACGCCCGGGTCCAGGAAGGTGGCGGCCAGCGCGAGCGCGGCCAGTGCCGGCAGCGCGTCGAACGCCTTGATCTTCATGGCAGGCCCGGCGAGTAGCCGCGCATCGTCGTGACGGCGCGTTCGGCGTCGCGCCGGCCGTCGGCCGGTTCGACCAGCGATTCGTCGGGGTCGGGCAGCAGGCGCTGGGCCCGCTCCAGGTTGTAGCGGGCGTCCCATTGCCCGGGGTCGTTGCGCAGTAC
>NZ_JBFUFQ010000518.1:0-872 GCF_056403355.1 Rhizobacter sp. P2_H3
GCTGGCGCGAGGCCGACGCGGCGGTGCGGCGCTGGACGCTCGCGCTGGCCGCGCTGCGGGCGCCGGCCGGCGCCCGCGTCGGCCTGCTGCTGCCGAACGGCGTCGAGGCCGTGTGGGCCGACCTCTCGACGATGGCCGCCGGCTGCGTGCCGGTGCCGATGCATGCGCTGGACAACCCCGCGAGCATCGCCTACATCCTCGGCGATTGCGAGGCGGCGGTGCTGATGGTGCAGGAGAGCGCGCAGTGGGAGGCGATCCACGCCACCGGCGTCGCGCTGCCGGCGCTGCGCTGCGTGGTCGTCGTGGGGCCGGGCGCGCCGTCCGCGGCGCCGGCGCCCGGCGCGGTCCCGGTGATCTCGGTGGCCGACTGGCTGGACGCGGGCGCGCAGGCTGCAGAGCTGCCGGCCACGCCGCCGCAACCCGGCGACCTGGCCGCGGTCGTCTACACCTCCGGCACCACCGGCAAGCCCAAGGGCGTGATGCTGACGCATGCCAACGTGGTCGCCAACGTGATGGCGGTGCTCGCGCACGTCGCGCCGGGGCCGGACGACGTCTTCCTGTCGTTCCTGCCGCTGTCGCACACCTTCGAGCGCACGGCGGGCTACTACCTGCCGATCGCCGCCGGCAGCAGCGTCGCGCATGCGCGCTCGGTCGCGCTGCTGGCCGAAGATTTGCGCACCGTGCGGCCGACCGTGCTGGTCTCGGTGCCGCGCATCTACGAGCGGGTGCGCGCGCAGCTCGATGCACGGCTGGCCGGCTCGCGCGCGAAGCGCTGGCTGTTCGAGGCGGCGCAGGGCGTCGGCTGGCGGCGCTTCTGCCGCCAGCAGGGGCTGCCCACGCAGGCCAGCCCCTGGGCCGCGGCCGAGCTGCTG
>NZ_JBFUFQ010000519.1:0-848 GCF_056403355.1 Rhizobacter sp. P2_H3
CGCCGCGGCCGCGCCGCCGGGCCCGCGCAGGTCGGCCAGCCGGTCCTGCAGCCGCTCGCGCAGGCGCAGCGCCCATTCGTCCTCCATCGCGTCGACCGGCACCTCGCCGAGGTCGATCGCCAGCTCGTCGATGCGCCACACCTCGTCGGGCGCGCAGGCCTCGTCGAACAACTCGTCGACGATGCGCAGCGCCGGGCCCTGCATGAACGCGGCGAGCCGCGCCTCGGCCTCGTCGGCCGGCAGCGCGGCGTCGAAGCCGACGTCGACATGCAGGTGCTCGATCAGGTGCGCGTCAGGCATGGCCCTGCACGAAGGGCTCGTCGCCCTCGCCTCCTGCATCGGGGGTGTCGCCGGGCTGGCGCACGAACGGGATCACGCGGCAGGCCGCCACGTCCGCCTGCTCGGCCAGGTGCGCATCACCGGGTGCGGCCGCCAGCGCCTCGCGCGCCGCCAGCCACGGCACCCAGCAGGCCTCGAAGCGTTGCATCGCCTCCATCTCCAGCCACAGGCAGTGCAGCGACAGGTGGGCCGGGCAGTTGATGCGCAAGGTGTCCTGCGCAAAGCGGCGGAACGCCGGCTGGCGGGTGCGCGCGGTCCAGCCCGGCATCAGCACCGTGACGCGCAGCGCGTGGAAGCCCGGCTTCAGGTTCAGCGCCGCATGCGCGCGGCCGCCCGGCGCGAGCGGGCGCAGCAGCACGTGCTCGACCACGTGCATCCCCTCGCTCTCCTGGTGCAGGTGCAGCAGGAAGAGCCGCAGGCTGGCGGCGGCGCGCCGCGCGGCCGGCGCATCGGTGTGCTCGCCCAGGTCCCACCAGCGGCCGTCCTCGTCGGGACCGAGCAGCAGGCGG
>NZ_JBFUFQ010000520.1:0-829 GCF_056403355.1 Rhizobacter sp. P2_H3
GCTGCTGCCCGGTGCGCACGCCGCGCGGGATGTTGACCTCCAGCTGCCGCTCGCGGAACACGATGCGGCCGCTGTCGTCGGGCACCGGCGTGCGCAGCGACAGCGTGCGGCGCGCGCCGCGGTAGGCATCGGMGAGATCGATCACCACCTTGGCGTGGTGGTCGCTGCCGCCGGCGCGTGCGCTGCCGCGCGCGGCGCGGTGGTGGCGGCCGAACAGCGATTCGAAGAAGTCGCTGTAGTCCATCGGGTCGCCGGGCCCGGCATCGCGGCCGCTGAACTCGAAGCCGCTGTCCCAGCCGGGCGGCGGGTCGAAGCGCTCGCCGCTGCGGTGGCGCCGGCCGACCTCGTCGTAGGCGGCGCGCTTCTCGGGGTCCTGCAAGGCCTCGTAGGCCTCGGCCACGTCCTTGAAGCGGGCCTCGGCGTCGGGCTCCTTGCTGACGTCGGGGTGGTACTTGCGGGCCAGCTTGCGGTAGGCGCGCTTGATCTCGTCCTGCGTGGCGGTGCGCTCGACACCGAGCGCGGCGTAGTAGTCCTTGAACTCCATGGGGTGTGGGATCGTCAGTGCGTGGAAGGCGGGGAGGGCCGCAGTCTGCGCCAGGCCAGCGCGGCCAGCCACGCGAACTTCAAGACCCTGCGCAGCATGCGGGTTCGCCCGCTCGCGCCGGCGGGTGCGAGCGCGCCGCGCAGCACGCCGGCGGCCTGCCGGATGCGCAGGCGCTGCAGCCGTGCCTCCAGCTGCAGCAGGTCGCGGCGCTGCGCGAGCAGCTCGCGGTGGTTCATCGCGAGCCCGGCGCGAACGCCGCGCGGTCACGCTGCAGCTCGGCCAGCG
>NZ_JBFUFQ010000521.1:0-828 GCF_056403355.1 Rhizobacter sp. P2_H3
CCGCCGCATCGCTGCCGGCCGCGGCCGTCACCATGTTGCGGGTGTACTGCTCATGGCCGGGGGCGTCGGCGATGATGAACTTGCGCTGCTTGGTCGCGAAGTAGCGGTAGGCCACGTCGATCGTGATGCCTTGCTCGCGCTCGGCCTCCAGGCCGTCGGTCAGCAGCGACAGGTCGATCGGCGCACCGGCGGCACGCTTCTCCAGCGTGTCGAGCTGGTCGGCCAGGATCGCGCGGCTGTCGAACAGCAGCCGGCCGATCAGCGTGCTCTTGCCGTCGTCGACGCTGCCGGCGGTGAGGAACCTCAAGGCGCGGTGGTCTTTCACTTGAACTTGCGGCGTGCTCATCAGAAATAGCCTTCCTTCTTGCGGCGTTCCATCGACGCATCGGAGGTGCGGTCGTCCATGCGGGTCGCGCCGCGCTCGCTCACCGTCACCTTCAGCGTCTCGGCGACGATCTCGGTCGCGTTGGCGGCCGGGCTTTCGACCGGGCAGGTGCAGGTCATGTCGCCGACGGTGCGAAAGCGCACCTCGGCCGTCTCGACCACCTCGCCGGCTTCCGGCGGCGTCACGTCGGTCAGCGGCACCAGCAGGCCCTTGCGGCGGATCACCTGGCGGTCGTGTGCGTAGTACAGATTCGGCAGCGGGATGTTCTCGCGGGCGATGTACAGCCACACGTCGAGCTCGGTCCAGTTGCTGATCGGGAACGCGCGCATGTGCTCGCCCGGCTTGATGCGGGTGTTGAACAGCGTCCACAGCTCGGGGCGCTGCTCCTTCGGCTGCCATTGGCCGAAGCTGTCGCGGTGCGAGAAGATGCGCTCCTTCGCGCG
>NZ_JBFUFQ010000522.1:0-811 GCF_056403355.1 Rhizobacter sp. P2_H3
CCACGATGCCGAGCAGCCCCATGGAGTCAGTTCATGCGCATTCGATTGCTTGAGCAGCAACGAGCTGTTGGCGGTTTGGGTGCGCGGGGGGGTCATGGCCAAACAGGAGGCTGCGCTCATGCCAGTTGAAACAGCGACTAGTGAGACGCGAACTCCTGTGGAGGACACGCGTCTAGATCGGCTCCTTGAGTACACCAAGTTCCACATCGGAATCTATCTCGCTGTCGGCGGGGGCTTGGTTACCCTCATTGGCTCAGCGAGCAAGGCCGACGAGAAAGACTTCCTCTCCAACTTCATCGGCTCGCACGGCGCGCTCGCGTTTGCGCTGCTGCTCATGGCCGTCGCCGGCTTGTCCGGCGGCATCATCGCAAGCTGCTGCACCCAGCACCACACGTTCGAAAGGGTGTGGTGCGAGCGTCAGGGCCCACACAAGCTACGGTGGTTCACAGGTCAAACTTGGGCGTTTATCGAACACTTTTCGTTCTGGCTGAGCATGGTCGCCTTCGCCTATGCAGTGCTGAGCGCGCCCAGGGTGGTCAAATGGCTTTTTGCTCAATGAAGCTTAAGGATTCGTTGATCAATGATTCTGGCGAGCGCCAACGAGTGGCGCGAACCAGAACTGCAGCCGCGATGCACAGCGGCACATGGGCAGCCGCGCCGAGGGTCGTTTGATGCCTTCGACGAGGCCGCCGTTGGCATTCAAGAGACACCTCGGTCCTGGATATCCAGCAATCGTCTCTTGGCGATGGCGATGTTGGCCAGTTCGAACAGCGCGAACAACTACGCCTCGTTCCTCGCCAGTCCCTTGTAG
>NZ_JBFUFQ010000523.1:0-810 GCF_056403355.1 Rhizobacter sp. P2_H3
GGCCACCTCTCCTTGCGTTTTGCTACTCCTGCCTGACCAACCACGACCGGCGCTGGAGCGCTTGGCGCGATTTGCCACCGCCGGCGAGGCGGCCGAAGAGTTGCCCTCCATGGAGGAGGCCCTGCCGTCCGCAGAATGCTGAATCGTTTCAGGGCGGCAGTCGGCCGAGGCAATGCACGGTCGGGGCCGAGCCTCGCGTGTTGCTACCCCTGCCGCAGCAACCATCGAACTTGATCGCGGGCCGCACGCGCCTCGCCATCGGCTGTTCGACAGCGACGCACCCGGACCCGGACCCGGCGACGAGGCGGCGTTCTTCGACAGCCTGCCGGACGACGTACCGATGACGCTCGCGGGGTACCACTGCTGAGTGGATCCAGCCGCGCGCGGCAGGCAATAGTGTTGATCACCGCGATTCGGGCCTCGCGTCGAGACACTCCTCGCGTGACGAGCTGCTCGCAGATCGGTGGACCGAGCTGGCTCGATCAGGCGGCGCCCTGGGCGGCCTGCTCCTGGACGAGGCCTTGCCGCTGATGGCTTTCGAGCTGCGGCAGGAACAGGTCGTGCAGGAACATCGGCCACACACGGTCCACGGGGTCGGAGATCTCCAGGTGGGGATCGGGTTCGAAGACGTGAGCAGTGCCCACCGAGCGCGGGTGCGGCAAGCCCAGCATCTTGAGGGCCTTGTTGGAGAGCTTTTCCGGGTCGCCCAGTTCYGGCACCGGATCGCCCTTGACGGAAAAGGATTTCACCAGGTCCGGCAGGCGCTTGACGTTTTCTTCCCGGGCCTTGTCCAACAGCCCGTCGCTGAGC
>NZ_JBFUFQ010000524.1:0-783 GCF_056403355.1 Rhizobacter sp. P2_H3
GCCGAACAGCGCCGCGCCCGCCGGACGCGGCGGCACCTTCATCGCATGGCGCACCGCCGGCTCGGCCTCGAACACCAGCGAACACGCCGGGTCGATGATCAGCTCCAGCAGCACGACGTGCACCGGCAGCAGCAGCACCGGGCCGCCAAGCACCGGCAGCAGCGACAGCCCGACGATCGGCAGGTGCACCGCCAGCAGGTAGCCGACCGCACGCTGCAGGTTCGCGAAGATGCGGCGCCCGGCGCGCACCGCATCGACCAGCGACGCGAAGCGATCGTCCAGCAGCACCAGCGCCGCGGCCTCGCGGGCCACGTCGGTGCCGCGCTGCCCCATCGCGACGCCGACATCCGCGGCGCGCAGCGCCGGCCCGTCGTTGACGCCGTCGCCGGTCATCGCGACCACCTCGCCGCGGCGCTGCAGCGCTTGCACGATGCGCAGCTTCTGGTCCGGGCTGACGCGGGCATACACCGCGATGCGCCCGACCGCCGCATCGAAGGCCCGGTCGTCCATCGCGGCCAGCGCGGCGCCGGTGCACACCGCGTCGCCGTCCCAGCGCTCGAAGCCGGCCTGGCGCGCGATCGCCGACGCGGTCGCCGGCGCATCGCCGGTGATCATCACGACGCGCACGCCGGCCTCGCGGCACTGCGCCAGCGCGTGCGGCACGTCGTCGCGCAGCGGGTCCTGGAAGGCGATCAGCCCGTCGGCCGCGAAGCCGTGCACCGGCCGCGGCTCGCCTTCGCGCCACGGCGCATGCGCGACCGCGATCACGCGCAGGCCTTGCGC
>NZ_JBFUFQ010000525.1:0-771 GCF_056403355.1 Rhizobacter sp. P2_H3
CTTCCTGGTCACGCTGAACAAGGTCGAGGCGCAGAACCTGCCCGAGGTCAACGATGCGCTGGCCAAGTCGCTGGGCATCAAGGAAGGCACCGTCGACGCACTGCGCGCCGACATCAAGCGCAACCTCGAGCGCGAGGTCAAGTTCCGCGTGCTGGCCCGCAACAAGTCGTCGGTGATGGACGCGCTGGTCAAGAGCGCCGAGCTCGACCTGCCGACCTCGCTGGTCAACGGCGAAGTCGAGCGCATGACCGAAGGCGCCCGCGCCGACCTGAAGAAGCGCGGCATCAAGGACGCCGACACCGCGCCGATCCCCGCCGAGATCTTCCAGCCGCAGGCCGAGCGCCGCGTGCGCCTGGGCCTGGTCGTCGCCGAGCTGGTCCGCGCGAACAACCTGCAGGCCAAGCCCGAGCAGCTGCAGGCGCACATCGAAGAGATGGCGCAGAGCTACGAGAAGCCGGCCGAAGTGGTGCGCTGGTACCTGGGCAGCCGCGAGCGCATGGCCGAGGTCGAAGGCGTGGTCATCGAGAACAACGTGACCGACTTCGTGCTGGGCAAGGCCAAGGTCACCGACAAGGTGCTGCCGTTCGACGAACTGATGGCCGGCTGATTTCGTCAGCCGTCATGCGAAGGGCGCCGGGCTGAAAGGCCTGGGCGCCCTTTGTTTTTGAACGCGGCCTTGTCGCGACATAATCAAACCCAATCTCCGTGGGACTATCACGAACCTCCTCAAGGACGCAAGGACGATCATGAGCGCGCTGGAAACACAAAGTC
>NZ_JBFUFQ010000526.1:0-771 GCF_056403355.1 Rhizobacter sp. P2_H3
GATATGTACTGAGAACCTGCTACATACTGCGTTGTTAAGTTACTCGCAGCACCAAGAGGCGTCGTCAGTGAGATCCCCGTTGGCGCATTCCAGTAATGATCAGCCCAGTACGTATTATTCGAAGCCTCATAGCTGAGAACTACATTCCACGACGGGGGAGACGCATAGCTAGCAGCATAGAGACTGACACCACCGGCCAATTGAGTCTGAATCGCACGCCCCGCAGCGTCGTATCCATACGTAGAGAAGCGAGTACTGTTCTCGTCGGCCACACCGGTCAATGCCCACGGCAGGTCCGTTCTCTCGTAGAGGTAATGACGATAGCCACCGATCGATGGCGAAATGCCGACAAGATTCCCCACTCCATCGTAGTGCGCGGTAGAGGCGTTTCCACTGGGGTCAATCAGCTGTCGAACCCGTGGCGTGTCCACACCGATTGGCTGCTCATACAGGAACTGTATGGAGCGGCCGAAGTTATCTTGAATAGCAATGATCAAACCTGGCGTAGGTGCCACCGCGGGAGGAGTACTTGCCAGACTGTACGTATAAGATAGTGCGGCGCCGTTGCTTCTTCTGATACTGATTATATTCCCTTGGGTATCATAAAACTCCTCGCTCTTCCCCTCCACATCGAGGTACACCCAGCCGCCGTTGGATTGTGTAAGTCGATCACGGACATCAGAATCAGGAGCGTACACGTTTCCACTCAAGCTGAAGCTTATGAGTGCTCCAGCCCCTCGGTCCGCTTGGATCGCCCATGGAGCCTCACTT
>NZ_JBFUFQ010000527.1:0-764 GCF_056403355.1 Rhizobacter sp. P2_H3
GCTCGAGGCGGTCGGCTCGACCCGGCCGCTGCGCGAGGCGCTGGCCTGGGACGTGCCGTTCACCGCCGAAGGCCTGCGCTTCTTCGCCGAGTACGCCGACAAGCTGGGCGGCGAGGTCGCCGCRACGCGCAGCGACCACCTGGGCCTGACCGTCACCGAGCCCTACGGCGTGGTCGGCGCGATCACGCCGTGGAACTTCCCGCTGGTGATGGCCTCGTGGAAGGTCGGTGCCGCGCTGGCGGCCGGCAACGCGGTGGTGCTGAAGCCGTCGGAGCTGACGCCGTTCTCGGTGCTGCGCCTGGCCGAGCTGGCGCTGCAGGCCGGCGTGCCGGCGGGCCTGTTCAACATCGTGCAGGGCGACGGCCGCACCGCCGGCGAGGCGCTGAGCCGGCACCCGCGCATCGCGAAGATGACCTTCACCGGCTCCACGCGCACCGGCGCCGCCATCATGTCCGCCTGCGCGCTGCACGGGCCGAAGCCGGTGACGCTGGAGCTCGGCGGCAAGAGCCCGCAGCTGGTGTTCGACGACGTGCCCGACCTGGAGCGGCTGGCCGCGACGATCGCCGGCGCGATCACCGGCAACGCCGGCCAGGTGTGCGTCGCCGGCTCGCGCCTGATCGTGCAGCGGCGCATCGCCGAGCCGCTGGTCGAGCGCATCGTGCAGCGCTTCGAGGCACTGCGCCCGGGGCCGACCTGGGACGCCGCGGCAACGCTCGCGCCGATCATCTCGCCGGCCCAGGCGGCACGCATCGCCGGCATCGTCG
>NZ_JBFUFQ010000528.1:0-759 GCF_056403355.1 Rhizobacter sp. P2_H3
CACTGGCGCCACGCGCGCGCGCTGCTCGCCGCCGGCGACGGCCCCGGGCTGACCGAACGCCAGATCGCGGCGATCGCCGTCGAATGGGCCGCGGCCGCCGCGCCGCCCCACACCGATGCGTTGTTCGCGCTGCAGCCCGGCGCCTGGGTCGCGGTGCGCGCCGGCGGCAGCGATCCGCTGACCGATGCGCTGCTGCGCGCCGCGCGCGTGCCGGTGCTGGTCATCGACACCGATGCCGCGGCGCAGCGGCTGCCCTCGCGGGCGCCGGCTGTCGCGCTGTGCGAGGGCTTCGAGGACGAAGCCCAGGCCACCGCCGCGCAGGTGCTGGCCCACGTGCAGCGCGGCGAGCTGCCGGTGGCGCTGGTCGCGCAGGACCGCCTGCTGGTGCGCCGCGTGCACGCGCTGCTGGCACGGCAGTCGGTCGCGGTGCTGGACGAAACCGGCTGGAAGCTCTCGACCACCCGCGCCGCAGCGCAGCTGATGGGCTTGTTGCGGGCGGTCGGGGCATCGAGCGCCGATGCGACGCTCGACGCCCTCAAATCCCTGACCGCCCCATGGCCCGGCCTCGGCCCGGTGGCGGCGTTGGCGCAATCGCTCGAAGCCAGCTGCCGCCGCCATGGCTGGCGCCGCACCTCGCAGATCGACGCCGAACGCCTGCACCCCGGCGAGGCCCGGCTGTGGGGCGCGCTGGTCGAGGCGCTGGCGCCRCTCGCCGAGCCCGGCCGGCGGCCGCTGCGCGCGTGGTGCGAGGCGCTGCAG
>NZ_JBFUFQ010000529.1:0-746 GCF_056403355.1 Rhizobacter sp. P2_H3
CGCGCCGCGCGCACCGCGTCGACATCGCCGCGGGCGCGCTGGTCCGCCAGATCGGCCAGCTTCACATGCGCGTCCAGCATGTCCCGCTGCGCCTTGTTGCGCTTCAGCGCGTGCTGGCCGGCCAGTATTTCGGCCTGCTGGAACGCGCCGGCCTTCTCCGCCAGCGCCTGGCGCTGGACGGCGAGCTGCTCCAGCGCGTGCTGCGCATCGGCCAGGGCCTGGTCGCTCTCGGCCTTCAGCGCGCCGTCCGGGCGGCCGGCGGCCTCGTGCCGGGTCTGCGCTTCGCTCGCCAGGCGAGCCAGGCGCTGCGCCTGGACGCTGCTGCGGGCGACAGCGTCGGCATCGCGGGCGAGCCGTCTCTGCATCGCGTCGGTCGCGCGCTGCTGGCGCTTCGCCCTCAGCTCGTCGCGACTGAAGCTCTTGCGCGCGGCCTCGGCCTTCTGGAAGGCGTCCTCGATGTCCTTCTTGCGGGTACGCGACTCCGCGGTCCGCGTTGACCGGGGACGCGTCGACGCAGGGTGGTTCCGGCGATCCGATCAGCACCGGCGCGACGAGCGGCCGCGCGCGCCAGGGCGACGGCAGCGAGGGCATGCGCGATCCCCGGTCAACGCGGACCGCGGAGTCGCGTACCCGCAAGAAGGACATCGAGGACGCCTTCCAGAAGGCCGAGGCCGCGCGCAAGAGCTTCAGTCGCGACGAGCTGAGGGCGAAGCGCCAGCAGCGCGCGACCGACGCGATGCAGAGAC
>NZ_JBFUFQ010000530.1:0-739 GCF_056403355.1 Rhizobacter sp. P2_H3
CTGCAGCGCCGCATGCTGCGGCAGCGGCTGCGGCACCAGCACGAGCTTCTGCTGGCGCAGCGCCTGCACCAGCGAACGCGGGTGGCCGAGGCGCAGGCCCAGCAGCAGCGAGGCGCGGCGCTGCAGGCCGCTGCAGTTGTCAGGCGTGCCCCACGCCGGGCGACCCGGATCGAAGCCGCCGGCGCGGTCGCGCGTCAGCCGCACGATGTCGCTGAGGTAGGCCGCCTTGTTCTCCAGCAGTAGCGATTCYAGCTCCTGCGGCGAGTGGTGGCCGAAGAACGGGCGCAGCGAGTTCTGCATGTACGTCTCGCCGTGCAGCGCCAGCAGGTGGTCCAGCGCCCGGCTCTTGCGCCGCGCCGAGCGGTCGAACGGCGGGTACACCGCCTGCTCGATCTGCGCCGCCGGGGCGAGCAGCAGCCGCTCGACGCCCGGCACGCTGTCGGGCCCGATCATCTGCGACCACAGCGTCCGGGCCGAGCCGCCGTTCACCGAGAACAGCTCGCGCAGGTGCTGCACCTGGGCCAGGCCTTGCGCGATCACCTGCTCCATCATCAGCAGGTAGGTCTGCAGCTGCTGCGCGCGCGCCCGCGCCTGCGGCGGTGCCGAGCGCGGCACGCCGTGCCGGCCGACGCCGTAGATCGCCGGCAGCAGTTGCTGCACCGAGTGGTAGCGCTGCAGGTCGCGGTGCTCGCCGCGCGGCAGCGCGGCGGCGGCGCGGCCGGCCTGGTCGGCCTGCCGG
>NZ_JBFUFQ010000531.1:0-736 GCF_056403355.1 Rhizobacter sp. P2_H3
GGTACTCCAGCTACAACGCGAAGGACGCGCGAGAAGTCGAAGCGCTCGGCAAGGCGGCGAGGATCGATGTACAACGCGACCGCCGCTTGCTGCCCGCCAAGGGGACCGAGCTGGGTGAAGAGGCGCTGATCCTGAATGCCCTCGATGGGCACAAGCGTGCGGACCGCGAGAGGCCACTGGCGCTCAAGGATGGGCCCGCCATGCGCATGTTGTTCCAGCTCATTCTGTGGAGCGGCCTGCGTCTCCGCGAGGCCTACACGCTCACCATCGACCAGGTCGACATGCGCTCGCGCGTGATTCTTGTGCGCAGCTCGAAGCAATGGTACGGACGCGAGAAATGGCGCCGCGTGCCCATCCGGCCGGAGCTGCTGCCGGAGTTGAGCAACTACATCGCTGGGTCAGCAGCAGATGAAGCCGGCGCGCTCCTGTTCCCCTTTTGGAATGGAACTCCAGAGAACCTCGCTGCGACGAGCAATCGACTGTCGCAGCGGTTTCGAGGGCTGTTTGCATATGCAGGATGCACCGGTCTCACGGAGCACGACCTGCGCCACGAGGCGACATGCCGTTGGTTCGAGCTGCGCGTGCCTGCGGGCGAGTGGATGTTCCGTGCGGAGGAGATCAACGCAATCATGGGCTGGGCGCCGGGCTCGGTCATGGCAGCACGGTATGCCTCGTTCCGCGCTGAAGACTTGGCGGCGCGGCTGTACACCGCAAGCTAGGCCCCGCGCGCTCAGGC
>NZ_JBFUFQ010000532.1:0-716 GCF_056403355.1 Rhizobacter sp. P2_H3
CCGCCAGGCCGCCAGGATGAGCAGCGTCCTGATCTCGTAGCCCGGCTTGAGGCCTTGCTGCGCCCACGCTTTGAAGGAAGAAAGCTCACCTCCTTCTCGAAAGACAGGCAGCAGCCTCCCGTAGTGTGTTCCGTTGAGCGTGTGGAGGACCTTGACAGCGCCCGCCGAGTCCGCGATCAGCAGGACGATGAACTTGTTGCTCGTGGCAATTTCGATCTGAGTCATGGCGACCTACTGGCGGCGTGCCGTCGCGATGCGCCGCAAGGCGTCGGCGCTTTCGATGCGGCCGTGAAAGCACTCGACCAGGTCGCAGAGATGCTCGGCACCGGAAGCGTGCAAATCGACCGACGCCGTCATCTTCTGCTGCGCATAGCGGCGCATCAGTTCGCCGCTGCGCTCGCCGGGAAACAGCGCGAATCGCATCGCGGCCGCCAATCCCTTCTCGATCTGGTCGAGCCGCGGCTGCAGGCTGGTCTCGATCTCGTTGACCAGGGCTTCCGCCTGCGAGATGTGCGCGGGCGCCAACGGCTCCGAGCCGCACAGGTGGATCGCCACGAGTTGATCCAGCTGCGAGCGGACCATCGTGCGGCGCACCGCGTACGACACCGGACGCAACAGCAGTTCATCACGCCCGCGCTCGTCGTCGATGCCCGCCTCGGCCACGCAGGCGACCTGCTTGCAGCGATCGAGCAGGCTGACGATGTTGACGCAAAGGC
>NZ_JBFUFQ010000533.1:0-715 GCF_056403355.1 Rhizobacter sp. P2_H3
GTACGTGACGACGGCCAAGTGGAACGCGGCGGCCAACGCGGCCGAGAACGGCGGCGCCGGCGTCACCAACCGCGCCAACGGCGACACCAAGGGCACGTCCTATGGTGCCCAGGCTGAAATCTGGTTCTGATAGAGGGACGGTTTGAAGACTCGGTTTTGCTGAAATGCTGAGTTGAGAGCAGTACGGGCCGGCTGAGAAGCCGGCCCTTTTGACTTGTGACTTCCGACATCCAGGAACGACAACGTGAGCAATCCATGGCCGATCTCCAGCTGAAGGCCCTGCGCAAGGCGTTCGACGACGTCGTGATCCTGCACGGCGTGGACCTGGAGATCCGCGACGGCGAGTTCCTGGTGTTCGTCGGGCCGTCGGGCTGCGGCAAGTCGACGCTGCTGCGCTGCATCGCCGGCCTCGAGGACATCACCGCGGGTGAGCTCTACATCGGCGGCGAACTCGTCAATGACGTGCCGCCGGCCAAGCGCGGCATCGCGATGGTGTTCCAGAGCTATGCGCTCTACCCCCACATGACGGTCGCCGAGAACATGGCCTTCGGGCTGCGGCTCGCCGGCTATTCCAAGGACGAGATGCGCGCGGCCGTGAGCCGCGCGGCGCAGGTGCTGCAGATCGAGCACCTGCTGGAGCGCAAGCCGAAGGCCTTGTCCGGTGGCCAGCGCCAGCGCGTGGCCATCGGCCGCGCGATCGTGCGCAAGCCGGGCG
>NZ_JBFUFQ010000534.1:0-707 GCF_056403355.1 Rhizobacter sp. P2_H3
GGAATTGGCTGCCTCACTTCGAGGCCAAGCTATTGAACTCGGGCGATCATTGAAAGTGCCTGACTCACGGGTCGCAGCCGCTGCCATTCAGAATAAATTGACACTAATAACACAAGATGGGAAGCTGACACGCTTCTTGCAATCGATTGGCATGCCAGTAAAGGGGTTCTAAGATGCCTGCTTTTAATAGAGTTTCGTTTCCTGAGCGCTGCGATAAGTGTGGTTTGACTCACGTGCAGGTTGTTCAATTTCGATACGGCAGGGTATGGCAGCTTGACTACAAAATTGGCGATCGAATTGAGTGGGGTAAGAACTCTGTCGGGAATCCAACGGGCAGCGTCGTTGTGGAAGGCATCGCCGAAAATATCATTAACCCATGTGGGCCTGGGGTCGAAAATTACTATGTGTTCATTGCTGACTCGGTCATCGAAGATGTGCGTGCGGCGGATGGGGCATACGACCTCTCAAAAACAGAGCAGGGCTGGATTAGCCGATAGTGTTCGCGCTGAGCGGCGATACGCTCGGGTGCCTTAGCTGAGGACTTCCAGAATGGTCGCAACTTCGGCTATGGGTTTGGCTTCTGGGCGTTGATTGCCAGTGCGAAATCGCAGCCTGGAGAAGTTGGAGCATACGTTGCCGCGCCGACTCGTGGGACAGTTGCTGAGGGCGTCGCGATCACAGCAAAGGGTTCTGAGAATGCGTTGACC
>NZ_JBFUFQ010000535.1:0-707 GCF_056403355.1 Rhizobacter sp. P2_H3
GGCCGGCGGCGCGCGCGTCACGCTCACCTGCGGCGCCAACCTGTTCGTCAACGTGCGGCCGGTCATCGTGTCGGCCGCAGCGGGCGGGTCGGCCGGCTCGGCRCGCGGCGCGGCAACCCCGTCAGCAGGCCCCGCCACCTCGGCCGATGGCGCGGCCGAGACCGTGTCCTGGGTGCTGTCGCCCGACGGCACGCCCGACACGGACGACGCGCTGTCGCAGCCGGTGCAGGTGGCCGCCGGCCGCGCGCTCCAGATGTGGATGATCTTCTGATGCGGCCGCCACGCGCGCCTGCCGTGCGGCTCGTGTCGTCGATGCTGCTGTTTGCACTGTCGTTCGCGCTGTGGGCCATCCCCGCCACCGCCGGCGTCTTCACGATCTCGCCGGTGCGGCTGCACATGGGCCCGCGCGACCGCGCCGTCGCGGTCGCCCTCGGCAACGACGGCGATTCGCCGCTGGTGCTGCAGGCGGAGCTGTTCCTGTGGCGCCAGGATGCCGCCGGCGCCGACGTGCTGACGCCCACCGACGACCTCGTGCTGGCGCCGCCCATCGTCAAGCTCGATCCCGGTACGCGCCAGGTGGTGCGGCTGGCGATGGTGGTGCCGCGCGACGCCACCCGCCAGCTCACCTACCGCCTGGTCATGCGCGAGGTGCCGGAGGCGCTGCCGGCGGCACCCGGCGTCAGCGTGCCGGTCGCGCTGGCGATGAG
>NZ_JBFUFQ010000536.1:0-700 GCF_056403355.1 Rhizobacter sp. P2_H3
AGCCGGTGCAGCTCGACGTGCCCGGCGCGGCGCCCGGCCAGGTGCGCAGCCTGCGCAGCTTCGGCGACAGCCGCGCGATCGCCGCGCAGGCGGGCTCCGCACGCGTGGCGCTGGTGATCGGCTCGAGCTTCATCGGGCTGGAGGTGGCGGCCTCGCTGCGCGCCCGCGGACTCGAGGTGCATGTGGTGGCACCCGACGCGGTGCCGATGCGGCGCATCCTCGGCCCCGAGCTCGGTGCGTTCGTGCGCGACCTGCATGCGTCGCACGGCGTGGTCTTCCACCTCGGCACCACCGTGGCGCGGGTCGACGGCTCCCAGGTCCGGCTGGCCGACGGCACGGTGCTCGAGGCCGACCTGATCGTCGCCGGTGTCGGCGTGCGGCCCGCGCTCGCGCTGGCCGAACAGGCCGGGCTCGCCGTCGACCGMGGCGTCAGCGTCGACGCGTGGCTGCAGACCAGCGCGCCGGGCATCTTCGCGGCCGGCGACATCGCGCGCTGGCCGGACCCGCATTCGGGCGAGCGCATCCGCGTCGAGCACTGGGCGCTCGCGCAGCGCCAGGGCCAGGTCGCCGCGCTGAACATGCTCGGCCGGCACCGCGCCTTCGACATCAGCCCGTTCTTCTGGAGCCAGCACTACGACGTGACGATCCAGTACGTGGGCCATGCCGAGCGCTGGGATGCGATCGAGATCGACGGCTCGAT
>NZ_JBFUFQ010000537.1:0-695 GCF_056403355.1 Rhizobacter sp. P2_H3
GCCGCCGGCACCGGCACGCAACACGCCGCGCGTCGCCGCGGCGCCGTCCGATACCGGCACCGAGGCCGCCTCGGGCGCCGACGAATACAAGGTCAAGCAGGGCGACACGCTGTCGCGCATTGCCGGTGCAACCAAGCGTCCGGGCGTCTCGCTCGACCAGATGCTGGCGTCGCTGTACCAGGGCAACCCGGACGCGTTCCTGAACAACAACATGAACCGGCTGAAGGCCGGTGCCGTGCTGGCCGTGCCGTCGGCCGAGACCGCGAAGGCGATCACGCCGGCCGATGCGCGCCAGCTGATCCAGGCGCAGAGCGCCGACTTCGGCGCCTACCGCCAGCGCCTCGCCAGCGGCGTGGCACCGTCGAAGGTCGAAGGTGCATCGCGCCAGACCAGCGGCACCGTGCAGGCCGAGGTCGACGACCGCAAGAAGGCCGCCGCCCCGACGCCGGACAAGCTGACGCTGAGCAAGGGCAGTGCGTCCACGGAGGCGAAGGTCGCGAAGGAGCGCGAGGCGAAGGAGAACTCGTCGCGCGTCGCCGAACTGTCGAAGAACGTCGAAGAGCTGAAGAAGCTCGGCCAGGCCTCGGCCGGTGCCAAGGCCGGGTCGCCCGCGCAGGCTCCCGCGCCGGCCGCAGTGAACGTGCCGGTGAAGCCGCCGGTGGCGACGCCGCCGGCCCCGCCTGCACCGGTTCCGC
>NZ_JBFUFQ010000538.1:0-685 GCF_056403355.1 Rhizobacter sp. P2_H3
GTCAGACGTCCGGTTCACCCCAAAAGTCAATGAACAACTTTTTGAGATTGGGAGGAATCATCGGCCAAGCCCATCGCCTGGCATCGGCCTTCAGCCCCGACATCAGATTCTCGACGCACTGTGCCAAGAAGTCGTCAGCATCGGCCGCTTCGACTGGAAACCTGGAAGCGATCGCACGCCTCACTCCGATGATGTTCATCGTCCAGGCTCCTGTCCGCGAACCACTGCGAAATGCAGCGAGGTCTCGAGCTCCTTCTTTCGATCGGCCAAGTGCAGGTGATCGAACGCGTCTCCCATTCGATTCATCTCGCGTGCGTCTCCTTGAAGGGCACCGAGCCTTGCGGCTGGCCCCCCATCTTGAACGGGACCGTGGTCTGCGCCTGCACGGCGCAGGCAACGAGCGTCAAAGGCAGCGTGAGGGTGGCAAGTGTGCGAAGCATGCGACTTGACGGCGTTGGCCGTCACCCGTGAATGATGAGGGCCTGAATCTGTTGACGGTGGATGAAGGGGTTGCGAAGCGTGCGCGAAGTGCCGATGAGTGCCGTGGCGGATCGATCAGATGACGAGATCCAGCCAATCGTCCAGCGATGGCCCGGACCGCGATTCACCGCCGATTCCGACCATCGGCTTGTCCATCTCCTTGCGATGCGCCTTCCGGCTGGCTTCCTCGCGTTCCAGTCGCTCG
>NZ_JBFUFQ010000539.1:0-679 GCF_056403355.1 Rhizobacter sp. P2_H3
ACAGCACGGTGGCGGGCGCCGCTTGCGGCCCGGCGGCGGGCGCGGCAGGTGCCGTCGCACGCGGCACCACGTCGTCGAAGAAGGCCGGGTCCACGCCGGCCGGCAGCGTCGCGATGAAGCGCTGCCAGTCGATCGGCAGCACCGCGGCATGCACCGCGCCCTCGCGCAGCAGCTGCGCCAGCTGCTCGAGGCCGTGCGCCGGATCGATCGGCGCCAGCCCGCGCTCGCGCCACGGATCGTGGCCGCCCGCGGCGAGCTGCGTCGCCATGCCGCCCTGGCCCCACACGCCCCAGGCCACGCTCAGCGCCGGCAGGCCCTGCGCGCGGCGCAGGTGCGCCAGCGCATCGAGCTCGGCATTGGCCGCCGCATAGGCGCACTGCCCCGGCGCACCGAGCAGCAGGCCGGCGGCCGAATACATCACGAAGAAATCCAGCGGCAGCGTGCGCGTCAACGCGTGCAGGTGCCGGGCCGCCTGCGCCTTGTTGTGCAGCACGGCGGCACAGCGCGGCCAGTCCTGGCGCAGCGCGATGCCGTCGTCGAGCGTGCCGGCCGCGTGCACGACGCCGCGCAGCGGCGCCATCTCGCGCGCCAGGGTGTCCAGCACGCGCTGCAGCGCGGCGGCGTCGCCCGCATCGGCAGCGAAGCAGCGCACCTGCGCACCGGCCGCCTCGATCTCGTG
>NZ_JBFUFQ010000540.1:0-677 GCF_056403355.1 Rhizobacter sp. P2_H3
TTTTCACGCTGGACGCAAGCCTTGAGACGCTATTGCTCGTCGGCAGCTTGGACGAGGGGCGGCACTTGCGAGTCTGGCTCAGCGGCAAGGGGCTCGCATCGCTGTGGGCCCCGCTAAGACCGGTCGTCGGCCTGAAAAGACGGCCTTCGGAAGTTTGAAATTTTGGTGCGACCTACCGGGCTAAACCGTCGACGAACGGGCGTTCTTTGGAATGACGAACGGAAACCCGTGGCAATGCTCACTCCACGCATCGGCCTGTCACGCCGGTATTCCCACGACACCCTGGCAGCGATCGAGTCCGCTGGCGTGAGCATGCGATGATTCGTTGATGCGCTACCTCTCCTCTGCTGCGGCGCTGATTGCCGCTTCGTGTACAGCGTGGGGTCTCATGGGCTTCGTGAGCGGCTCTCTGCTCGTCCCAATTCTGCTGCTGCACTTCGCTGCAGTTCTTTGGGTGTGGCGAAGGTGAACTGCTATGCGCCGGTTCCGTTGAGGCGTCCTGACGGGGCAACGCACCTGACGAGTTGAATCGCCCCGGCTTTCGTGGAGGCCGGTTGGTGTGAGTCAGGCCGTGATGGCCTGACGAGTGGCGAGTTGCGATGGTAGTTTGCCTCGGCTTCGACTGGCGGGATGTAGCCGATGGGCTCGAGCAGCCGGTGGTGGTTGAACCACGAGAC
>NZ_JBFUFQ010000541.1:0-661 GCF_056403355.1 Rhizobacter sp. P2_H3
GGCAGCTACGATTGCTGCGTGAACAACCCAGACTCTTTCGTGGAGGGCATCCTCCCAGGGGAGCCGGCGMAGTCCGCGGCCGAGCTGGCGGTCGACGTAGCCGCCCCACACGCCGACGAGGCGCTGTGCGGTGCGCTCGTCGCCCAGCTGGGTCATCAGCTGCGCGGACAGTCGATCGGCGATGGCCTGCGCGTCGGCATCGCTCAGGTTGCGTGGTTCATTCTTCGGTGCCATCGGTTTCCTCCCCTTCGTTGTCGGCCTGGTCGTTCTGCTTCGGCGTGCTGGGCAGGCCGCTCGCGTTCTGGTGGCGCACGTCGCTGCTGAAGCGCAGTTCCTTCTCCTCGGCCTTCTTGCGCCAGCTCGCGATCTGCTCGAGCACCGTGTCAGGATTGCGCCCGGACTTACGGATCACTTCGACCTCGCTGATGAAGCCGGCTTGGCTCAGCGTCAGCCAGGCAGTGGCTTCCTTTGCCATGTCGATCCATGGCATCGACGGCGCGACGTAGAGCACGTCGTCGTGCGTGCCTGGCTTGAGATCCTTGGGGAACGGCACAACCCCGGAAACCGCCGCCGCGCCGATGAAGTCCTCCACCATCGGCTGTACGGCCATCGAGATGAAGTCGTCGGTCAGGCAGGCGTAGTGCACCCACTGCTCGACGAG
>NZ_JBFUFQ010000542.1:0-605 GCF_056403355.1 Rhizobacter sp. P2_H3
GTCGTGACGCGCCGCGGGGCGGCCTCCGCCGCCTCGACCCCGCCGATGCTGCGCGAGCGCGAACCGCCCTCGCCGCGGCCCTGGCCGCCGTCCGGCGAGCCCTGGCGGGCCTGCTGCGAGACGCCGCCGCCGGTCAGCGTGAAGCCGGCATCGCGCAGCGCGGACGCCAGTTCCGGCAGCCCGCTCTCGATGAGTTGGCGGGTGCTGGCCATGTCGGCACCGAAATCGACCTGCGCCTGCGTGCCGTCGATCGCGATCTGCACCGAGATCGGGCCCATCTCGGCCGGGTTCAGGTGCAGTTCGGCCTGCTGCACGCCGTCGGCGGCCAGCACKCTGACCTGCACGCCCAGCGATTGCGTGAATTCCGGCGCATCCACCGGCGTCGGCAGCTGGACGACGGTCGGGGCCTCCGCCGGCGCGCTCGGTGCCGTGGCGGCCAGCCCGGCGGCCAGCAGTGCTCCGCTGGCCGGCGCGGCATCGGTGCGCGCGCTGTCCGACGCGCCATGCACCTGGGCCGCGACCTCGCGGAACGACGCGGTTTTCTCGGCCGCTTCGGCCAGCAGCCTCGCCGCCGGTGCATCGGCCCCGGCCCCGCCCGTTTGCGC
>NZ_JBFUFQ010000543.1:0-589 GCF_056403355.1 Rhizobacter sp. P2_H3
GGGCGAGCGCGCCCACCGCATCGCCGCGCGCGTTGCGCACGCTGGCCAGCCCGCGCAGCGCGTAGGCCTCGCCGCGCGGATAGCCGAGCTCGCGACTCAGCGCCAGCACCGACTCGAAGGCGTGCTGCGCGGCGTCCCAGTCCTTCAGGTTCTCGAGCGCCCGGCCGAGGTTGTGCTGCGTGACGGCCTGCTCGCGGCGCAGCCCGGCGGCCTGCTGCGCCCGCAGCGCCGCCTCGAAGTAGTAGCGCGCCTGGCTGTAGTCGCCCATGCGGTTGTAGAGGATCGCGATCGCGTTCAGCGAGGTCAGCGCCTGTTGCGGCATGCCCAGCCGCTCGTACAGCTGGTTGGCCAGGCGCAGGTCGAACAGGCCGTTGGCGAACTCGCCGCGCACGCCGCGCAGGTAGCCGCGGTGGTACAGGCCGTCGGCGCGCTGCTCGTCGTCGTGCATCTGCTCGGCGACCGCGACCGACTGCTCGAACAAGGCCATCGCCTGCACGCTGTCGCCGGCCAGCTCGCGCAGGTCGCCCTCGCAGCCGAGCAGGCTGGCGCGCAGGCGCGGCGCCCGCGGCAGCAGCGCGCGCGCCTGGCC
>NZ_JBFUFQ010000544.1:0-578 GCF_056403355.1 Rhizobacter sp. P2_H3
GACCGGGAATGACAGCCGTCTGACAGTCTCATGCCGGCACCCCAGGGCTTGCCCGGATGTAACCGGGCGCTGCTGCGCTCAGGATGGCGCCTCTGTTCAGTGCATTCCCCCTCAAGGAGACTTATTCATGCGACGCCTCTTGCTCAAAACCGTKCTGTTGCCGCTGGCCCTTGCGACCGCCTCCGCGGCCGTGTTCGCCCAGGACAACTTCAAGGTGATGATCGGCGCCAACCCCGGTGGCGGCTACGACCAGACCGGCCGCGRCATCGGCAAGGCCATGCAGGAAGCGGGCGTCGCCGGCTCGATCACCTATGAGAACAAGGGTGGCGCCGGCGGCACGATCGGCCTGGCCCAGTTCGCGAACGCATCGAAGGGCGACCCGAACGCGATGATCGTCGTCGGCGCCATCATGGTTGGCGCGATCGTGCAGAACAAGCCGCCGATCACGCTGAATGACGCGACGCCGGTGGCGCGCCTGCTGGCCGAGTACAACGTGTTCGTCGTGCCGGCCAACTCGCCGCTGAAGACGATGAAGGACGTCGTCGAGCAGATGAAGAAGGACCCCGGCAGCGTCAAGT
>NZ_JBFUFQ010000545.1:0-572 GCF_056403355.1 Rhizobacter sp. P2_H3
CCCAAACTCCCTCCGTTCGCTTCGCTCACTGTGGTCAAACAGTGTGCGACAGTCAGTTCACGAAGCGTGCTGGCGCACGCGGGCCATGAAACCAGCCAGCTCCGGCGCCCCGTCCTAATTGGCGCTCCACAGCCTCCCCATCCGCGCCTTTGCAACAACCGCTGTGCTACTTCGACCTGTACTTCGCAAACCGCGCGGAAACACAGATGGGTGAATCTTGGCGAGTTCTTGCGGCAGTGACCTGCACGGCAGTGTTCGCCGTCATCCTGGTTCTCCTCTGGCGCTCGGCCATTGCGGGTGTTGGCAAGGCCGTGCTCAGCGTGCTGGTGCTGTTGGTGGCGTCCGTGCTCCTGCTCATGCTTTCGGCTCGTCCGGCTTGCGGGCCTGAGTCGGAATGGAAGCGGGCGACCTCGTGCAAATGGCAGGCGCGCGTCGTGTTTGGGGGCAAGTCTGAACAGACGGACGAGCGCGCGGGCGCTCGCATGCTCAACGGTCTGACCAGTCTTTTCCCCCAACAAGAGCGGCTGGTGCTTCGCGGCGGGTGAGGGAATGGGCTGGGGGCGATTTCCTGG
>NZ_JBFUFQ010000546.1:0-570 GCF_056403355.1 Rhizobacter sp. P2_H3
CGCCAGGACGACGCCGATTCGACCCCGTCGGCCTCCACCGGCAAGAAGGCCTCGACCGGCGGCAAGCACCGCAAGCCCGAAGGCGGCAGCTCGGAAGGTTCGTCCGCTTCGTCGGCCGGAGAGCACAGCTCCGCTGCGTAATCCGCACACTGCATGACGCGAGGCCCCCGGCAGCACTGCCGGGGGCCTCGTTTTGTGTTCGGTCGGCGCCCTTCGTTCCGAAAGGAAGCATTCAGTTTCGATGCGTACAGTCGGAAGCGTTCATTACATCAGCTAAGTAAAATGCGAGAGGGGTCTTCTGATGGCACGCGTAGAGGGCGATACCTGGGATCTGGCGTCCAGCGTCGGCGCCACCGCGACCATGGTGGCGGCCGCCCGAGCAATCGCCTCGGCCGCGCCGGATCCGGTGATCAACGACCAGTTCGCCGCCCCGTTGGTGCGCGCGGTGGGCGTCGACTTCTTCACCAAGCTCGTCGACGGCGAACTCACCGAAGCGGACCTCGGCGACGATCCGTCGATGAACATCGTCCGGTTCGCCAACGGCATGGCCGCGCGCACGCGGTTCTTCGA
>NZ_JBFUFQ010000547.1:0-562 GCF_056403355.1 Rhizobacter sp. P2_H3
GACAAGCCCGACAGCGCCATCGGCACGTTGCCGTCGTTGCGCCACGCGATCACGTTCTGCGGCGCCGCCGAGTTCTGGTTCACCGTGCCATAGCTCAGGTTGCCGCCGACAAGCGTCGCCGCCGAGCCAGTCAACGTGCCCGATACCGTGGCCGATGCGGCACCCAGCGTGCCGCCGGTCGCCACCAGCGTCTGCGCGCCTTGCGCACCGATGCCGTTGCCGGTGCTCATCGACACCGTGACCGTGCACGTGCCGCCCGCGTCGACCGTGCAACTGCCCGGTGCCACGCTGTACACGCCGCTGAGACCCGACATCGTCAGCGTTGCGGCCTGGTTGCCGCTGTTCGTGAAGCTCACCGTGCCGGAGGCGGCGCTGCCACCCTTCGTGGCGCTCAATGCTGCTGCGCCGTTGCCGGTGACCGAGATCGCCGATCCGTACAGCGTGCCCGCCACCGAGGCCTGCACCGCACCAGTCGTGCCGCCGGTGGCCGTCATGGTCTGGCCGCCTTGCGCGCCGATAGCTCCCGCCGTCGTCATCGACACTGTCACGGCGCAGTTGCCGC
>NZ_JBFUFQ010000548.1:0-560 GCF_056403355.1 Rhizobacter sp. P2_H3
CTGCCGGTGCTGGCGGCGGGCCTCTACGCCTGGCGCGGCACCCCGTCCGCACTGGTCCCGCCCGCGGCGCAGCACAGCGACGTGACGCAGCAGCAGATCGAGCAGATGCTGGCCACGGTGGTGGCGCGCGTCGAGAAGAACCCGAACGATTCGAAGGCCTGGATGGTGCTCGCCCGCTCGTACCGCGCGATGGGCCGGCTGGCCGAGTCGGCGAACGCCTTCGAGAAGATGGGCCGCGAGACGCTGGACCGCGACCCGGTGCTGCTGACCGAGTACGCCGACGTGCTGGCCAACCTGGCGAAAGGCGACCTGCAGGGCAGGCCGCTGAAACTGGTGGAGCAGGCGCTGGCGCTGGACCCGAACCACGCGATGGCGCTGTCGATGTCGGCGACGGCGGCCTACCAGCGGCAGGATTTCAAGACGGCGGCGGCGCAGTGGCAGCAGCTGCTGCCGATGCTGCCGCCCGAATCCGACTACGCGAAGTGGGTCGTGCAGACGCTGGCCGAGCTGCGTGCGGGCGGTGGGGCAGCTTCCGCACCCGTGGCCGCAGCGGCGCGTGC
>NZ_JBFUFQ010000549.1:0-556 GCF_056403355.1 Rhizobacter sp. P2_H3
TGACAGCGGTGTCGTTCGTGCCGTAGATGGTGACGGTGACCGACGAGCTGGTGCCATCAGCGCTCTTGACCGAGAAGGTCTCGGTCAGCGACTGATCAGCGCGCAGAGCCTGGACCGCGGCGTTATTGTTGGCCGCTGCGTAGGTCCACGTGCCATCGGTGGCGAGCGTGAAGGTGCCGTAGGTGCCGGCAGTGGCAGGCTGAGCCTGGAACACAGCTTCGCCGTTGTCGACATCGGCGACAGACAACGTGCCGCCGATGGTCAGGTTGCCCGAGCCGTTGACGGCGGTGTCTTCGGTGACGGAGCCGAAGGTGGCGCCGGAGATGACAGCTGCGTCGTTCGTGCCCTGGATGGTGACGGTGACAGAGGAGCTGGTGCCGTCGGCGCTCTTGACGGTGAAGGTTTCGGTCAGCGACTGATCGGCGCGCAGGGCTTGGATCGTCGCGTTGCTGTTGGCGGCGGCGTAAGTCCAGGTGCCGTCGGCGGCGAGCGTGAAGGTGCCGTAGGTACCCGCGGTGGCCGGCTGAGCCTGGAACACGGCCTGGCCGTTGTCGAT
>NZ_JBFUFQ010000550.1:0-541 GCF_056403355.1 Rhizobacter sp. P2_H3
CACCGTGACGGAGTCCGTCGTGCTGCCGATGACGGAGGCGACCAGCGATGTGCCGGAGCGCGAGAGCTGGACCTCCTTCTGCTTCAGATCGGTGAACACCAGCGTGTCGGTCTTGCCGGAAGTGGTGTCGTAGGTGGAAGCGATGGTGTCCTGGCCGTCGCCGTTGGCGAAGTTGTAAAAGTCGCCGCCGAGGCCGCCGGTGATGGTGTCGTTGCCCTTGCCWCCGGTGATGGTGTCGTTGMGGRTGGTGCCGACCAGKGTGTCRTTGCCGTCGGTGCCCTTGTAGGTCTCCGCGAGGATCGCGTCGATGGAGTCCAGGGTCTTGTCTTCGAACTTGATGGCCTGCAGCGGGTTGTAGCTGTTGAGCGGGTYGTYGYTGTAGAAGAAGTCCTTCACCGTGACCGTGTCGGTGGTGCCTTTGACGGAGGCGATCAGCGAGGTGCCGGAGCGCGACAACTGGACCTGGCCCGACGCCAGGTCGGTGAACACCAGCGTGTCGGTCTTGCCGGAAGTGGTGTCGTAGGTGGAAGCGATGGTGTCC
>NZ_JBFUFQ010000551.1:0-540 GCF_056403355.1 Rhizobacter sp. P2_H3
GTAGAGCAGGCGCGCGGGTGGGGTGGGCATGTCCGTCATGGCAAGGCCTTTCGCGGGGGCGGTGCGACAAGGCTGGGGCCAGGCGGCGCGGGCGGCCAGCGCGACGGGACGAAGCGCCCCGGACGCGGGGCGAGGCGGATCAGCGCATGGCGGCCAGGCGCGCGACCAGGTCCTCGCGGTACTGGCGGGTGCACGGCGCGGTGGGCCCGCCACGCAGCGTGATGCGTGCATCGCCCTTGCCGAGCGGTTCGAGCTGCGTCACGTGGGCCAGCGCGACCGCGGCACCGCGGTGCGTGCGCGCGAAGCCGGGGCCCAGGTCGGCGAGCAGGCCCGACAGGGTGCGGCGCAGCAGCGGCGCCCGATCGGGGGTGTGCAGCACGACGTAGTTGTCGGCGGCTTCCAGCCACAGGATATCGGCCACCGCGACCACCTGCGTGCGGCCGCGGTCGGCCACCAGCAACTGCGCCGGCTGCAGCGGCGGGCGCGGCGCACCGAGCCGCAGGCGCAGCCGTTGCAGCGCCTGCGCGAGGCGCTGCGGCT
>NZ_JBFUFQ010000552.1:0-540 GCF_056403355.1 Rhizobacter sp. P2_H3
CGGCAGGTGCAGCGTGCGGTCTTCGCTGCGCCGCCATTGGTGTTGCGTCGCGCCCAGCAGCAGCGGCACGATCGGCGACGGCCGCGGCACGACGCGCGCGCCGCTCGCCAGGCCGTGGATCTCGCCGGTGGGCATCAGGTAGGCGCGATCGCCCGAGAAGCCGACCACCTCGGCCAGCACCGGCGGCTGGCCGTCCATGCGCACCTCGCAGACCAGTCTCATATACACAACTGACGCTGCCGAGCGGGCCCTTGCGGTCCATCGGCAGGCCCTGCGAATCGACGACGCGGCCGAGCAGCCCGTCGCCCATCGGCAGGTGCAGCGTGCGGTCTTCGCTGCGCCGCCATTGGTGTTGCGTCGCGCCCAGCAGCAGCGGCACGATCGGCGACGGCCGCGGCACGACGCGCGCGCCGCTCGCCAGGCCGTGGATCTCGCCGGTGGGCATCAGGTAGGCGCGATCGCCCGAGAAGCCGACCACCTCGGCCAGCACCGGCGGCTGGCCGTCCATGCGCACCTCGCAGACCGAGCCGACCGGCACGC
>NZ_JBFUFQ010000553.1:0-532 GCF_056403355.1 Rhizobacter sp. P2_H3
CCGAAAGCCTCACGAATGCAGGCACTCAAATCGTCAACACCATACCTCTCCGATAGTTCATACAGTCGGAGGAAGACGGTATAGTTTGTTGCATCTCGGTTGAGCATATCGCTGATCCGATTCAGCAAGCCCTGGGTAAGATTCATGGATTTTTCGGTGTATTTGTTGGAAAGCCCGTAACTATGCGACCACCCTTGCCGTTCGGCTCAACAATCACGGTTATGTCAATGCCATCTCGTGTTCCCTGCACCTTGATTCGTCCGTTGGGCTGAGTAGTACGACTCGAACCGGGATCTGTTGCAACATCAGAAATCTCGCCCTTGATCTTGTCGTCAGACCAGTTCGCAGGAAACTCACTCTTGCCTGGCTTCCCAGTGCCATGTCGATGCCCTCCGCCCGCATTGGGTCCGTCGCCGTCCAGGACGTGATGTCCGCCTTGAGGATCCAGAAGACTCGGCTTTTCCTCGTTAGCGCCAGTTGAAAGACCATCAGCAGCCTGCTCCTCGGAATCGCCCACGGACAGTACCGCATC
>NZ_JBFUFQ010000554.1:0-524 GCF_056403355.1 Rhizobacter sp. P2_H3
GGATCGGGCTGCCCGGCGGCTACAACGTGGCCAACGCGCTGCTGGCGCTCGCCCTGCTCGACGTCGTCGGAGTGTCCCCGGAGCAGAGTGCCCCCGGACTGCGGGAGGCCGCGGTGCCGGGACGACTGGAGGCCATCGACCGCGGGCAGGACTTCCTGGCGCTCGTGGACTACGCGCACAAGCCGGGGGCGCTGGAAGCGGTGCTGAACACCCTGAAAGGGTCCGGCAGGCTGGCCGTGGTGTTCGGGGCCGGTGGCAACCGGGATGCGGGCAAGCGGGAACCGATGGGCCGGGTGGCCGCGGAGCTGGCCGACCTCGTCGTCGTCACCGACGACAATCCGCGTGACGAGGACCCCGCCACTGTGCGGGCCGCCATCCTGGCGGGCGCGGCCGGACTACCCGCGGAGGTCGTCGAGATCGGCGACCGACGGGCGGCCATCGACTACGCGGTTGCCTGGGCCGGCCCGGGGGACACGGTGCTGATCGCGGGCAAGGGCCACGAATCGGGGCAGACCGCCAACGGC
>NZ_JBFUFQ010000555.1:0-523 GCF_056403355.1 Rhizobacter sp. P2_H3
CAGGCCGGCCTCGCGGCCGGCGAGGCCGCGCCCGGCACCTACGTGCACCAGCGATGAACGACCCCGCCTGCGTGTTCCGCGCGGAACAGATCACCAAGACCTACGGCAGCGACGAGGTGCGCGTCGAGGCGCTGCGCGCGGTCGACCTGCAGGTGCGGCGCGGCGAGTTCATCGTGCTGCTCGGGCCGTCGGGCAGCGGCAAGTCGACGCTGCTGAACATCCTCGGCGGGCTCGACGTCGCGAGCACCGGCCGGCTCTGGTTCGGCGACGAGGAACTGAGCGCCGCCGACGATGCGGCGCTGACCCGCTACCGGCGCGAGCACGTCGGCTTCGTGTTCCAGTTCTACAACCTGATCCCGAGCCTGACGGTGCGCGAGAACGTCGCGCTCGTCACCGACATCGCGCGCGACCCGATGCCGGTGGACGACGCGATCGCGCGCGTCGGGCTCACGCCACGGCGCGATCACTTCCCGGCCCAGCTCTCCGGCGGCGAGCAGCAGCGCGTGGCGATCGCGCGCGCGAT
>NZ_JBFUFQ010000556.1:0-513 GCF_056403355.1 Rhizobacter sp. P2_H3
GCTGGCCGGGCGCGTGCGCGTCGGTGTCGATGCTGAACACGCAGCCGATCTCGATCGCGAGGTTCAGCAGCCGGTCCGGCGGGTCGCAGCGCTCGGGGCGAGAGTTGATCTCGACGGCGACCCCGTTGTCGACGCACGCGGTGAACACCTTCTCGGCGTCGAACTTCGACTCCGGCCGGGTGCCGCGGCTGCCCTCGACCAGCCGGCCCGTGCAGTGCCCGAGCACATCAGCCTGGCCACCGGACACGGCGCGGACCATCCGCCGGGTCATCGCATCGGCGTCCATCGCCAGTTTCGAGTGCACGCTGGCCACCACGATGTCCAGGCGCTCCAGCAGTTCAGGTTCCTGGTCGAGGCTGCCGTCGTCGAGGATGTCGACTTCGATACCCGTCAGGATGCGCATCGGCGAGAACTGTTCGCGCAGTTCGTCTATCACGTCGAGTTGGTGACGGAGCCGGTCCGGCGACAGCCCGTTCGCGACGGTGAGGCGCGGCGAATGATCGGTCAGCGCAC
>NZ_JBFUFQ010000557.1:0-511 GCF_056403355.1 Rhizobacter sp. P2_H3
CCCGCCATCAGCCCCTGCTTGTGCGTGACGGCGGGGCTGACCTTGACGCTGAACTCGCAGGGCTTGCGCGCCTTGCCCTTCGAGAGGCATTCGACCGCGGGCGCGTGCAGCGCGTAGAGCTCGTGCTTGTCGTTGCGCCTTTGCGTGTGCACGCGCCCCGGCGCGTTCGAGCCACAGCATCAGCGCGCTGATCGACTTGGCCGACACGTCGGCAGCTTCGATGCGATCCCACGGCAGTCGCGCCGCGAGTTGGACCAGCGGGTGCCGCGCATCGATCATGCCGTCGAGCCGGGCGCGRGAGAAATCGGGCCAGACGGCTGCTCGACGGCCGAAGTCCGTCGCTACTCGGTACTTGCTAGAACCCGAACGGCCAACTGAGCTTCACGAAGCTCTCGACCGTGCGATCGTCGCTGCGGCCGGTGCCGTCGTTGGCATGCCCCCGATCGGCGCTGATGCCGACGCTCGCATCCAGCTTGCGCCACGGCCGCGTCGCGAGCACCAGCGACAGCAC
>NZ_JBFUFQ010000558.1:0-507 GCF_056403355.1 Rhizobacter sp. P2_H3
GGTCAGCACCACGTTGGTGGTGCGCCCGTCCTCGGCGCTGGGCCGGCGCTCGGTCAGTCCGCGATCCTCCATGCGGCGCAACTGATGTGACAGGCGACTGCGTTCCCAGCCGATCTGCGCGGCCAGATCGCTCACCCGCATGCCCTCGTCGCGGTTTCCGCTGAGTGCGACCAGCACGTCATAGTCGGCCAGCGACAAACCCGACTCCGCCTGCAGCTGGCGGTTCATCTCGTAGCTCATCCGCAGCTGCACGCGCATGTACGCGACCCAGGCCCGCTGCTGTTTGGGCGTCAGCCATTCCGGCTTCGGTGATGTGTCCCGCACTTTTCTTGGCGCCACGGTTGTGAGTATGCCGTGCCCGTCGTCGGTTGAACGTCCGAAACATTGCAGAAAACCGGCACACAGGGAATTGACGAGGGAGGATATTTGCCATGGCTGTGTCGTTTCGCCCAGTGCTCACGTCCGGTCTCGTCGCTGCCAGCGCCAGTGCCGTCCTGTTCAGCGCGG